>JAUWHL010000296.1 GCA_030605895.1 Promethearchaeota archaeon
TTCCTACTAAGAAAAGAAAAAATTCAAAAAGAGATAGAAGCTGCAAAGAGACTTATTGAGAAAAATGTCGATATTCTTGAAATAGCTGATAGGTTCATTCACAGTGTTTTTGAATTAATGAAAGATGGAATTTCCATCAGGAATGTTAAACTAACTGAAGAAGAAATTAGACAAAAAATAAGAAATAATTTATTCTTTAGCGAAAAACTTAAATCAAAAAGAAAGAGGTATAATCAAGTTGGCTGAATTAGAAAATATTTTATCTCGTTTAGAAATGATTTTCAAAGCCACAAAGCTTAAGCACGTAATCATAGGAGGAATTGCCGTGATTCATTATGGTCATGTAAGAGCTACCCAATATATTGAGATAATTATTGAAGATGACTATTCAAAAATTTCACAATTTATAGGATTACTAAAAAGTTATGAATTTGATGTATTAGATAACCAGTTTAAATTAGCTTATCAAGAAAAAACTAATATATCTATATTTGACAAAAAAAGTTTTTTACGGTTAGATATAATAGTTGCTAATAAGAAGCAGGAGCATGAGGTGTTAAAAAACGCGAAACGCGAAAAGATCCTCGGAAAAGATTTATGTATTGCACCTTTAGAATATGTACTAATTGGTAAATTGTTATACATGGGCTTAATTGATGATATACCAAATTCCGAATTGCTGGAATATCAAGATATTGTCGATTTTTTGACACTATTCCATGCAAATAAAGAAAGTATTGATTTAGTTTTCTTAACTGATAAAGCTAAGGAAATAGGCCTTAAGATCACACTTGATAAACTCTTATCAATAGATATTTAGGTTAGTAAAAGAATTAATTAAGAATTTTTTGTAGCTTAAAGTTTCTTCTCCATATAAATCCAATATGGTCTCATTGGTATCGGAACTTCACTTTCAGAGTACTCATCTCTCTCTTGAAATCCTGCTGAACGATAAACATGTTGAGCGGCTGTCATAAATCGGCCTGTATCGAGAAGAATTCTTGTACATCCAAATTCTTTCCCTATCTTCAAAAGCTGCTGTAATAGCGCTTTTCCAAAACCCTTCCCTCGAAAATTTGGCTTAATATACATCCTTTTTACTTCTCCTGTATCACTCCTTAGTTTTCTAAGAGCACCCATCCCAATTATCTCATTTTTTATTTTTAGAATATAGAATATTCCATTAGGTGGCTTGTAAGATGTAAGTTCCTCAATTTGGTTTTTCGCATAATCTCGAATTGATTGCCCCACTATGGAAATTACATCTATTTCATAGTGTCTTTTAACTTCATTGGCAATCCAAGACAAGTACTCATCATTTAAATCTAATAAAAGGGATTTATAGATTTTCAAATCAATAGGAATATATTCTATCATACACATACATTTGTCTTTTCTATTAAAATAATTATCATATAAAACAGTAAAAATGAAGTATAATCGATTATTTTTTATTTCAGTTTTTCATTTTATTTGAAATATTAAAAATCCTGATCTTAAATATATTTAATGTTGCATATGATTTACTCAGATAATGATTGGAAAGATATAATTCCTCATATTCCTCCGGGATATGATAAAAACAAGTATAATGTCGTATTCGATCAACATTCACATACCACTTTCAGTGATGGTACACTCACGATCAAGCAAAATGTTGAGTGGCATATTGCTATGGGGTATAATGCGTTAGCTATAACTGATCATAATAATATGCGCCATTTAGAAAAGATTGATAAGGTAAGAGAGGAATACGCAAAAAGAGGTATCATTATTTTAAGTGGAATTGAATGGACTACTAGCAGAATTCATTTAAATTTTCTAGGTGTATCTAATTATGATATAAAGATCTCTAGAGCAAAGGATGATAGAATTATTGAATTGATTAATAAAACCCACGATCAAGGAGGTATCGTTGTCTGTAATCATATTCCATGGAGTTTATATGAACATAATATGAAAACTCATCCATCTCGGGAGTCATTATTGGATTGGGGGATTGATTACATAGAAATTATTAATGATGATTCTCAACCAGAAAATGTTTTTGATCATGAATCTTATGATTTTTGTATGAAACATAATAGCAAGATAGGTATGATCACAGGAACAGATATGCATAAACCGGATGGTTTAGTAAGTGGAGGAGTGCACGGATGGACTTTTATGAATATCAAGGAATTTACTGAAGAGGCGTTAATGGAAGAATTAAGAAAGAAACGTACAAATATTATCTATTCTAAAATACCATATTTAGATCCAGGGATTCATAAAGAAAAATCCTAATAGATTTATTTTTTAAAAGAAAACTAATAATAGCCTAATTTTTCTGTTATAGCTTTAGCTATACTTAGGTTTCGAATTGCTAAGTTTAATGGCTCCCAGGGAA
>JAUWHL010000027.1 GCA_030605895.1 Promethearchaeota archaeon
AAATAAATAATTAAAAAATTCTAGGGTTATTTAATCTGATTTTCTTAAAATTAGATTTATTATAAACTAATATAATTTATCCATCCAGTACAATTTTGATAAAAAGCTCAATATTTTTAACGAAATATAGCAATAGGAGAATTGACAATTGGTTTAAAAAATAGATAATCTTTTATAGACTTTCAAGCCTTATTACTACTCAGCAAAAAAATTTTTTAATTTGATAATTGATTATTTAAATATTAGTAACTCATAAGTAAATAGAAAAAAGCTCTAATGAGAAAAAATAGCATTATAATCGTATTTGTATTTTTGTTTTTAAGTATTATATTTGTTAGTTTCTTGGATTTTTATCCTTATCATGTTAATCTTCACAATAATCCATCTAATATTGAAATAGAAAACAAAAATTGCATTTATCCTAAATTTTTTAAGAACTCCGACTTAGAACTTAACGAAGGAAATATTACACAATTCAAACTTATCTCTATTTCAAACATCGAAGGTGAATTGGAACGAGATCCATACTTTATATCTTTTATCGGCATTAATCTATCAATAAGTTTTAACCTTTTTGATGTAAATTATAGTTATAGTAAAATATTAGATGAAAAAAATCAAGCAAAAATAAAAACATATTATAGGAAGTTTGGTTTAATTCAAACAAATAGATTAAAAAATTTTATAACATTTGATAACAAATCACAATCTTTTCAAGGAATTATCGAAACATCTGTTTTACTTGCTCCTGGGGACTATTATATTGATATCAGTGTGAATTTAGGTGATTATGTAATTAATCCTTATCGTTTATATATAACACTTTTAGACAGGTTCAATTTAGATATCTCAATTAGTAAACCTAATCAAATCATTGTTGGAGAAAAATTAGTAATTTCAGTTCATGTAGGGTATAACTATAAATCTACATTTAATCATTTAAAAGGTGTTCTGATAAATATAAAAATATATTTTAATAATAAATCTTCTATCTCTAATTTTTACAGAAGATCTGATGAAAATGGTGGTATAACGATATATTTTACAATTCCATTAAATACTATAGATATATCTTTTAATATAACTACTTCTGAAGCGTATAATTATAAAAGTGGAACATTAATAGATGATACTATAAAAGTGATTACTCTTAGAGAAGTTATAATTAATTTATTTTTTTACTTTGGATTAGTAATTCTCTCTATTGGAGTAATAATAATAATTTCTTATAAACTTATATTTAAGAAAAAAAGGGAAGAAAAAAGATTTTTGAGCGAATTTATGCTCTATTTTGAAGAAATGTTAAAATTGGAGCATCTATTCATATTTCATAAGATTTCTAGAAATATTCTATTGAACAAGTCATATCTTTCTAAAATTGTTAATTCTAAAATACTAAATGATTTCAAATCTTTTATTTTTTCATCAGATAATTTTGTTAATTCTCAAAATTCATTAAAAGAAATTAGTTACAATAATAAAATACTATTAAGAGTTGAAGGAAAATTTGTAATCATTGGTATAATATTAAAAGACAAAACATCGGATTTTTTTAAAGAGAAATTATATGAATTTCTTGATTATATTGAGACACTTTATAGAAGTGAATTTACAAGCAGTAATATTAACTCGCATTCTTTTAAAGAAATTGAAAATATTTTTGAGGATAAACTAAATATCTCAATTAATTCGCCACACAGTATTAAAATGGGCAAATTTAATGCATCGTTATTAACAAAATCCTATTCTATAAACATATATAACCTTATAAATGAGATGGTTAAAGAAACAAAAAAGAACTCTTTTTATTTATCAGAAATTTTCTCAAAATTTTCTAAACAAAGAAGAAAAGGAATTGTAGAATTCTTGAAGGGGATCACAGAGTTGAGAGACACATGTACGATTATACCAAATAAAAGTTAATAACAATTTATCTAAACTGGAAGCTTAGCTTTGATTAAAGGTTTATCAAATTAAATAAAATTGAGCTGATAATGAGAATATGAAATTGATTCGACCTATAGCTGGAACGGGGAGTAGATTAAAGCCATTTACATTAAGTAAACCAAAAGCATTTTTAACAGTTGCAGGAAAAACTGTTTTAGATCATATTCTAATTAAATTCACTAATACATTTGATTCAGATACAGAATTAATTCTAATAGTAGGTTATAAGAAAAAACAAATGATAAATCTAAATTTTACTAATATTTTAAAAAATTCTAATAATTAAGTTAATTAAACTTAAAATCTCTCAATAATGAAAATTATTGCACCAATTGCGGGAATAGGGTCTCGATTAAGGCCGTTTACATTAAGTAAGCCCAAAGCATTTATCAAGGTTGCTGGTAAAACAGTCTTAGATCATATATTAGATAAATTTACCAATACATTTGATCCTGATACTGAGTTAATTCTCGTTGTTGGTTATAAAAAAAGACAGATTATGGAATATATAAAGGAGAATTATTGTGATAAATTCTTACTATCGTTCGTGGAACAAATCCCTAGAGGATATAAGGATAATGTACCATATTATTGGGGACTTGGAGAAGCAGTATACTTAGCAAATGAAAGATTTGAAAAGAAAGAAATAAAAACTAAAGAAGAAGATAAGCGAGATGGATGTTTAATTTTCTTAAGTGATATGATTTCAATTGATGAATATTCTTATCTAATGTATCGTTATTATGATACTGATGTAGATGGAATAATAACAGTCATGGAAGTGCCTGAAGAGGATGCTAGCTCATATGGTGTTGTAGTGGTGGATGATAATAATCTTATTCAGAAATTAGTTGAAAAACCAAAAGAATTTGTTTCAAACTTAGCTATTGCTGGGGGTTTATACGTATTTTCTAATGAAGCCACATTCGCATTATTTAATCATCTTAAGAGATATTTAGATCAAAGAACAGAGGGTTCTGGAGAAGTCTACATGACTGAAAGCTTACAAGATCTCGTAAATGATGGGTTCAAGATCGCTGCTGTTGTTCATAAACAAGGAATTGTTGATTTTGGAAGACCCTCTGAATTATTAAAGGGGAATCGCTTTCTATTGGAAACACATTCTGTAAAGAGAGAAGATTTTCAGAGTTTAAATATTACTGTAGAGAAATCGTACTTAAAAAATCCTGTGTTTATTGGAAAAAATACAAAAATAACAAACTCTGTTATAGGACCATTTATTTCTATAGGTGATGATTCATATATTGAGAATTGTATTTTAGAAAACAGTGTTATTGAATCAAGAGCTCATCTTAATAATATTATATCAAAAAATTCAATTATTGGTAGTGATGTGAAAGTTGATAATATTAGTAAAGATAATTTGATTATTGGAGATAAAAGCATATATTAATTATTTTTATGTGTTTTTTTGTATTAGAACTTGAAAAAAGTGAGTTATAACTTCTAAATAATATAGTTAAATATTAATTATAGAAATATTAAAATACTACATAGTAATTACAAGAAATTGAATAATTTAAAAATAAAAAATCGTCTTTTAATGATAAATAATGCCATATCATATTGCTTTTGATATTTCTCATAAACCAAGGGGCAAGATTGATGAAAATTTCACTGAACTTCGAGATTATTTAAATTCAAATGATTTTATGTGCTATAATTTTTTGGAAGTACCAATTACAGAAGAATCCTTAACACCATATGATATTCTTGTTTTTGTATGCCCTGATTTTGCCAGAATCTCCTCCCTTGAAATTAGAGCAATAGTAAACTGGGTTAAAAATTCCGGTGGAGGTTTACTGTTATTATCTCATGCTGGCGGAGACAGGGGACGTGGGAGTAATCTATCTGAAATCTCGGATCAATTTGGAATTGCTTTTGAAAATGATCAGGTTTTAGATGAGAGGTTAAACTTAGGATTAGAGAATATTCCTTTAATTTCTTCTTTTAATATACCACATCCTATAACTGCAGGGATAGGCTCATTATGTTATAGATCAGGTTCTTCTCTTTCTGTTATTGGAAGCGGTGCTTTTTCATTAGCAGATTCAAATGAAACTTCAGAACCATTCTCTTGTCCTCTTATCTGTGTCTCAGAGACTGAGAAAGGAAGAGTTTGTTGTATTGGGAGTTATGAAATGTTTAGAGATAAAATAGGAGGAGGATTTCAATGCAAAGACAACCCACAATTAGGATTGAATATTTTTCAATGGCTTCTTTCTGATTATCGAATAGAATTAAGAGCAAACGCTGATATACCAATACCTGCTACGCAAGTCCCTTTTGATTCGTCCAAAATATCAGTAGAACAAGACATAGCCCCATCTATTATCCCCACAGATAAAAGATCAATAGCTATTGATTTTTCAATGAAAATTTCTAAAAAAAGTGAATTAGTAGAGTTATTAAAAATATTTCAAAATCAAATTAACGCAATAAAATCTACGATTGACATATTAGTAGAAAAAGTAGTGGGAACGGATACAGATGTTTTTGAGCTTGAAACTTCAGAAACTATTCAAAGCTCTGATGATTCTCAAAAATTACAATCAACAGAAAAGGAAGAAAAAAATTCTTCTCAGGAAGCTGATAAAGTAAAAAAGCATATTTTTGAAGATTTAGAAGATACTACGTTGACGGCTTTACCAACAAAACCAAAAAGCTTAGAAAAGGATGAAATTGACTCAGAAAAAACTTTAAAACCACCCCCTAAACTTAAAACGAAGGATAAAACTAAAAATGAATTAAAAGATGAAAAAGAAGGTTTAGAAACAAAATTAACTTCTGTTCAGGATTTATTAAAATTCATTGATAAAAAACACACTTCAGGAAAATTGAATGATACTGAATACGTTAAACGTTCAAAAAAACTTCAAAGTGATTTAAAGAAGACAAAGAAAAGAATTGATATTCTTTCAAAACTTTTACAAAAATAAAAGAGATAAAAAATCTATAAATTTAACTTCATTATCTAACTTGAATTTAAGTTGATTCTGATGATTCACAATTAATATGTATTTTGAAGAGTATTATTTTATCACATCAGTAATAAAGCAAGTTTCCACGATCTTTACTCCTTTTATCTGAGAAATCTTTTCTTCAATTAATGGATTAAATTGTTCGATAGAAGGTATCTCAACTTTCATAAATAGTCCACAATCACCTGAAAGCCTCCAAATATTAGTAATTTCTTCAATTTCTAATAACTCTTTTAAAATTCTCTTAATCTCTTTGAAATCAGGTTCAACTTTTACAGTAGCTCTCGTACGTGGCTTATTATCAATATTAAAATCTATTGTAAATCTTTTAATAATTCCCTCTTCTGTTAATTTTTTAACTCTTCTTCTTATAGTTGCCTCAGTTTTCCCAACATTTTGAGAAATATCATTAAATGACATCCTGCTATTTTCTTTTAATAATTCCAATATTTTAAGATCGACAATATCCATAAGATCACAAATTGTTTTTTTTTATTCTTTTTAAAAAATATATTTTCTTAATTATTAAATATGCCTAATCATTTATCAATTTTTTTTTAATTAAAACTACAATTTTATTCTTTTTCTGCAAAATTTTGTATATAATTTTATAACCTATGTCTAAAATTTAGTATAATGATTTATGTATCTATTAATATGTAATTATTATTTTTCTTTTTTCAATAATAATATAAGACTATC
>JAUWHL010000243.1 GCA_030605895.1 Promethearchaeota archaeon
GTATAAATCGTTAATTACGATTAAAATTTACGCGATTTTAATATTACCAGCAAAATTTTATTTTTTTTATTTTTATGAACCTTAAATAATATTTAACAGAATATATTCATATACTATTTTTTGAACAAGGTGAAAAACAGAATTGTTCTTAGAAAGATTTAAAGAATCCCCTAAAGAAAAACTAGTAATAATTTTAACCATAGTTGGTTTAGCAATAGTCCTCTTGGTTTACATATTAGTTTTTATACCTATTGAAGCATCAGTTTCAACTTATGGAATTTTAGATTATGAATTTGCCTGGACTTCTAATAGAGTGCAAATTATCTTTTCAACCTGGAGTATTGATGGAATGGACAATCAATCTTTGGCAATATATTGGGATTTTCTATACATTGTTGGCTATGTTTCTTTAGCTCTTGGATTGATTTTGCTGGTGCTAAGGAGATCAGAGGGTAAAATGCAAACTCTTGGACTTTATTTTACAATAACACCATTTTTGACAGGAATTTTTGATATAATCGAAAATATTAATCTCCTTATAATGCTAGGGTCTCCTACATCCGTTTCAGCTACTAATTCATTTGTTGCGTCATTATGTGCTTTAATAAAGTTTAGTGTCTTATTTGCAGCAATAGCTTATTTTATAGTTGCTTTAATTATCGTGATAATTACGAAATTTAAAAAGAGTTGAATAAATAAACTCTATTTTTATTTTTTTATCTAGCAATTTACTAAATATATAAGAATTCTCTAAAGACTTACTCGTGATCCTTGAAAATTTGCTTATTTTTTCTTATCGTATCTTCTAATTTGGATTTTTCCTATTTACCTGGAAAGATTAGATCAAAATATTAGCTTTCAGTCATTTATTCCAAATTATTTTTATTATAGAAATTTTTCTAAAAATAAATTGTTCAAATGTTTTATCCATTCCATTCCAAGAATTTCTAAGTGATTTTTGAAATCTATTGAACTCAATTTATGAATATTATGAAATACACTCTTATATTCCTCATAGAGTTTTATAAAGTAATTATGTATTAAATTTTCATACTGTTTGATATGAACAAGTGGATTTAAGAAGAATATAACCGTAAAATGGTCTAAATTAAAAATAGAATGTAATATAATATTAGTTCCTTTAAGATTAATACAAGGTACATTTTGAATGTTAATTTCTTCTGAGAATCTTTCTAATGCACTAAAATACATAGGAATAAGTTCTACATCAAAATGCTCACATCTAGATTTATCTTTCATATTCTTTTTAATATAAAATTCTAGGGCACCCTTATACACCTCTAAGGATGCAAGTGTTTTTCCATCCTTATCCGATAATAAGCAACCAATAAATGGAGGAGGAGAAAAATCATTCTTAGCATCAAAATAAAAGTGCTTTTTATTCTCTTGAGTATTTAATTCTAAGGAATCATTTGCAATCATATACAAAATCTCATTTTCTATTTTCAAATAAATGAAAAAAAGTTTTTGTATATAAATGTATATAAATAGATAACAAAAAGAATATTTTGTGATTTTGATACAAAATAAAGATTATTTGTGTGCAAAAAGCTTCATTATTTGTTTGTTCTTTGATTCAAAAAAATATTAAGATATGATGTTATTATATTACCAAAAGTTATGCAAACTGTTTAGCACTCTACAGTTAATCTTTATGATTAATCTGTTTATTGCATTGTTAATGTTTCAATATAATTTTAATTACTTTTAGTAGCAATAGCAAATTTAGCTAGAGCTGAATAAAATAATTATTTTCTTTTATTTTTTCATTTATGAAGCATTTCATCCGCCATAAATTATTTATATGTTGGAAATAATTTAAAATTTGAAATTTTTAAGTTCAAATAATAAAAATAACGGTTGAAATTCAAATGGTAGTAGAATCCACAGAAGAGATGAGTAAATTTTTACTCCCAACATATTTTTGTGATTGCGAACATCAAACAATAATAGAGATGGCAGAAGAGCTTACAAAAGGATGTGAATCTGATAAAGACAAGGCATTAAAAATATTTTACTTTGTAAGAGATGAAATCCCCTTCATGACTGATTATGTTGTTAAGGCTTCAGAAACTCTTGAAAAACGATATGGTTTTTGCGTAACTAAATCTAGTTTACACGTTGCCCTATTACGAGCATCAGAAATTCCTGCTAGATATCGTCTTGCTCATTTAAAAAAAGAATGTCTTAAAGGTGTTATTGCAACGGGGGCTTTGAATGGACTTCCAGATATTATAACATTTCATCCTTGGGCTGAATGTTATTTAAATGATAAATGGATTTCGTGTGATACATTATTTGACGAAAAACTAGTGAAAGCAATATACAAAAAAGGTATCCACAGTAAAGAAGAAATACACTCTATAGAATGGGATGGTGAAACTGATCTCAATACAATGACAGCATGGATGGTAGAAGATAAGGGTTCTCATGCCTCACTTGATGACTTATTTCGAAAAGTCCAAAAAGGTTTTGATAAGGTACCAATTGAAATTATGAATTATTCAAGTAATCATACAGAGAAACTTCGAAAAAAAATATAACGTAAATTTTTTTTTACCATTTAATTTTTCATCTAATTTTTTTACTAAATCGTCCTACTTATTAGTTTTAAATACATTTTCAAACTTAACTTAAAATTATGTTAACAAGTACTTATTGTGATAATTGCGGATATCTTATGAAGGAGAATTCCATATATCGAGAAGACTTTAAAGAATGCACTCAACACCATTGTTCCAAATGTGGAAATTGTTATGAATCGGGATTTAGGTATAACTCATTAACTAAACAATACATTAAACACTTGCGTTTTAATCCTTAATTTTAAGCATAGGACATGTACTAGGACGAAATTTTAGTTTACTTAAATGTGTAAAGTAAAAATTTATATTATTATTAATAAAATTTACCTGGAATACTTTTCGAAAAGAATTTCTGTCATAACATTGAAAGCTTTTTCTACATTCTCTCCCGTTTTAGAAGATAATTCTACAAAAGAAGCAAGATTGTATTTTTTTGCGGCTAATATTCCATCTTCTCGAAGAACAGCTCGGAATTCATTCAAATCCGCTTTTGAACCAATCAACATTATAGGAATATCCCCCGCATGTTCTCTTATTACCTGTGTCCAATCAGGTAGGTGATCTAATGATGTTTGATTAGTAATATCAAATAAGAAAAATGCTCCATTTGCGCCTTTACTATATTGAGACAGTAGAAAACGAAATCTTTCTTCTCCACCAAAATCCCAAATTTGTAATTTAACTTTTTTATCCTTAAAGGAGGTTGTCTTACTATAGAAGTCGACACCAATGGTTAGTTTCAAATCTTCCATGAAATACCCCGAAATATATCTCATAGTAAGGGATGTCTTTCCAACGCTGGCGTCACCAAGCATCATAATTTTAAATGTGTAATCGTAATTGGTCAATCTAATCAACACGTTAATGACTTCTGAGGTTCTAATCAATAGAAATAAGGATTGATTAAACCACAGATTAAATTTTAATTTTATAATATTAATATGTCCAATATTAATTAATTTTTATATATTTTAATATTAATTTTCAAAACAAATAAAAAATCAAATTAATAAAATAAGTATATTAAAGCAAGAATGGGCAATTGAACACGGAATTAAAGAATATTCGAAATACACAAATATGAGAGATAAAATCAGTCCAAATGTGAAATAATAACCAGAAAATGTAATAATTGTGGTTATAGGTACTAGAAATGGAGGAACATGATAAAAAGTAAAAAATATAGATGAAATAATGATACTATAGGCTAGTTTTATTTTCTTTTCGAAATTCCTAATAAGAAATCCTCTAAAAAAAGCTTCTTCACATGGTCCAATAATAATCAGATTTAAGATTATAAGGATTACTAATTGAATAAGATTAGGGTGAATTGGTTCTGTACTAATAGCTCCTTCTTGCCCAAGTTCGACAAAATCGGAACCAAATAAATTTCTGGTAATAAAATCCCTAAAAAATATAATAAGATAATTACCAAAAAAGAAGAATAATATTCCAAGACTGATTCCCGATATGAGTTTAATAAAAATATAAACATTATTTTGAAAGCCCATAAATTTTATTATATCTTGAAATGGTTTATTTTC
>JAUWHL010000195.1 GCA_030605895.1 Promethearchaeota archaeon
ATATAAATACTTTCTTTTCTAATCTCACATATTCTTTATAGTCCAAGAACTCATTTTCGACATATTCAAAAGCAATTCTTAAAAAATGTTCTTGCACTTCAAGAATGGAATATAAAAGCAAAGAATTCTAGGATAAGAATTACTTTTAATAACTTTTTATGATATATTGTATATAAATCTTTAAAAGGGAAAACTAATAGGATTACATATTACTTAAAAAATTAAATTAACAAAATTTAGGATAATTTATGAAAAAACTGGTGAAAATTCATGGCACACCATACGAAATGGGATTAGAATATGGAAAGCAGTGTAAAAAGGAAATTTTAAAATCTTTTTCTGTGTGCTATAAATATGGTGCGATGTCTTTAACGAAGGGATTTCGAAATGGACATCCAAAGCTCATGTATATTATCCCTACATTCTTTACTTACAAAAGAAAAAAGAATAAACTCCAAAATATTGCTAAAAAATTTGAGGAACCAATAAAAAAACACGCTCCAGAAATGATTGAAGAAATGAAAGGAATTGCAAATGGTGCAGAAGTGGATTATCAAGATATATTATATCTTAATGCTTTTCCAGAAATAGTTGTGGCCTGTTCGGTCTGGGTATCTACTGGTAAAGCTTCAAGGAATGGCGAAATTCTTTTAGGTATGAATACAGATGAACTAAAGCAAGCATCTAAAGCACAAATAATACTTTCTACTGAACCTAAAGATGGTTATAAATTTATAGGTACTGCCTTTGCTGGAGTTTTAAGCCCTTATCAAGGAATGAATGAAAAGGGGCTTGCTATAGCAAATATGCTTTTAAATTTAAAAAAGCCAGATATTCAACCAATTGGTATGCCAACATTTATAATGCTTAAGATGATATTATCAAAATGTGCAAATGTAGATGAAGCTTTAGAATTATTTAAAAAACTACCTAATTTAGTGTGTCCATCTGCGTTTTTCTTTGCTGACAAGATTAAGAGTGCAAGAATCGAGAATGGAGTAAAAGAATATGATATAACTATAATTAAAGATAATGCAATAGGTTGCTGTCAAAGACCACTATCTGAAAAAATGAAAAAATATGATATCACATCAGAAATCCATCCTCGTATGACTGTTAACGCGATTCCAAGAACAAAGCGAATGCTTGAACTTCTTAAATATCACTATGGAAACTTTGATGAACAAGTTATGATGGATATAGCAAGAGACCATGGAGAAGGTGAAACTTTAGGTAAGGGTATTTGCCAGCATGGTTTTTCTGAGTCTACAATTAATTCCTTTATTGCAAAGCCAAAAGAATTAAAAATGTGGATGTGTAATGGAAACCCATGTAATAATAAATATGAGGAAATTAGAATATCTAATGCATCAAGTAAATAATAATAATGGCATAAAAATGGGTGTATATTATTTAATGAACTTGTAGACTTATTGTTTACAAATCTATCAACATAATATTGGAAAATTTAAATCTGTATGAAATATAATTGATAATTAACTATATAAAGACTTTTTTTTGCAGTTTTATATATTCTTTATAATCCAAGAACTCATTTTCAACATATTCAAAAGCAATTTCAAATAATTGCCTGAAAAGATCCTCAGGAAAAGCTTTTTGCTTGAAAATTACTTCATTTACTAATTCTTCAGTAAGAATTTGTGAATTAATTGGTTGATGCCATACTAAAAAACTCATCATTGCTTTATCTACTTTAGATTTAATGAGATTTTTTATAAATTTTAAGCTAATATCTCGCTTAGGATCAATATAATAAGGGAAATTCTTATCATCTAAAATTTTGATATAATCTAAGGAGTCCATTATTCTTTCTACACAATATTCTAAAGAACTTATTGGAAGTCCAAATTTTTCACAAAATATTTTCTTGGTTTCATGAGCCGGAAAAGCAAATGGATGCCTAGAAATTATATAATAGGCACCTACGAAAAATTTATACAAATTATGTGGTATTTTCCCATTATTCCTCAAATATTTATAGACTACTGAAACAGTATCTAATAAATAATCGGTATTAATATCAAATTGCTGTAAGAACTCTTGACCATCTTTTATTAAATCAATGGTAATACGTTCTCTGGTATTTATTTCTTCATATTGAGGGGTATAGAGTTCTAACATTTTACACACACGAGGATATAATATTTATATGTCATTCAAATATCATTAGTATATTATATGATCCTCTTCATTTATAAACCTATGCATCTTCAGTGATGCATTGAATGATCATTTGTGCAAATATTTATATATTCGAAAAAAAATTATCTTAATAAGCAACAAAATTTTGTCGGTAAATTGAAAAAATGCCATCAGAAACAAAAAAATCATCAGATTTATCTAGAATTACTTTTAGTCTAGACGCTTTTGATGAGAGAGTAATAAATATGATGGCAGGAAAAAGAAAAAAATCTCGTTCAGAGACAGTACGGAATCTTGTACATAACTGGATTGAGAGTAACCCTGTGTTATTAAAGAGTAATTATGATATTGATTTAACAGATATTACTAGAGAAATCGAAATAACAGATTTTAATAAGGTCATTCAAGATTCAATTCAAAAATTAGTGAAATACTCAGAACTATTTAATGAAATTGAGTTTGATATTTTAGAAGAACAATTAGATATTAGTCGTAAACTATTAAGAGAGATAATTTTTGACTATAAAAACAAATTAGAAAAGCTTGGTGTTAAACTCCGAATTAGAGGCAAATTAATTGTAAAAGAATAGGAGGAAAGTCCGATATGAGTTCAGGAAAAATCTATAATAAATATCAAGAAGTATTAGGAAAATCAAATGACATGCGTTTAAAATCTCAATTTAATATATCAAAAGCAATAATTCCTTTTTCTAAAATAATTGGGTCTTCTAAACCAATAGATATATATTCTGGAAATGAAATTATTCCATTTAAAGAAAGAGATCCAGAATATAAAATGATTTTAAGGCAAGAGTTTTCTAATTACATAAAAGATTAACAATCTAATTTGAAAGATTATGATTCTATCCATCTCCCAAAGCCTCTCTTATTAAATTAAATAGTAAAAAATGCCAAAAATCACATAATAAAGTGTAAATATAACATTATCATAATTTAAAATATGGAAGAAGATCTAAAAAAATTAGAGTATCTAGCAAATAAAAAATATAGTGAAATAATTGGAGAGGGATTTAAATTATTTGCAAAGAATTATCGTTATTTAATACTACCTTTCGCAATTTTTGGAGTTCTTACAATTTTTTTAAAAATCTTATTACTAACTGAATTTGAATTGTATATAAACGATCTAGGTAGATCCATTAGTGAAGGATTGCCCCCTCCAACAGATATTTCAGAATTTATTGAATCTGAATTTTTTCTCTTATTACAATTTCTATTTTTAAATTTTCTTCTATTAATTTTTCAAGCTTTAATTGGCGGGCCTGTAGGAGGTATCATTACTACAATTGCGATGTGTTCAGTTAGCACTTTTCTACTTAAGAAACATCTAAATGAAGAGGTTGATTTTGTATCTTCTTTTAAATCTTCATTTAATAAAAGAATGCTTTTAGTTATACTTGTAATTGGAATAGGGTTCCCTCTTGGAATGTTTTTTTTATTTATACCTTCAATCATCATATATAATTTCTTTATTTTTTTGGTATTCACCTACAATATGAAAGATGTTGAGAATCCGATTTCAGAAGCTCGTTCAATCGCAAAAGGTGCTTTCTGGAAATTAATTGGAATTATTATTATTAATTCTATATTGATAGCAACAGTCAGTTTTATTTATAAATTAATTATTGATTTTGTATTAGATCTTTCAATTATTAATATTTCTCCTACAAGAGATTATGGAAGCAAATTTCTTTATCAGCTATTATATAGTATAATGGATATTATTTTTGCTCCACTATTAATATGCTTATTGACCTGTTTCTTCTCAAAATTAAAAGCACAAAAAGATTTAGATTCTAAATTTGTAAAAAGGTATTATCCAGCTAGGAAACAAGCTGAACCCTACAAAGAATTGGCACGAGTTGAGAAGCCATTAGAGGGTGAAGCTATCTATTGTTCTTTTTGTGGGCATTTAATAAAAACACCAGTAAAATTTTGCCCTAATTGTGGAGAATTACTAATTGGTTAGCAAGATATCCAATTTAAAATTCAAAAATTAGTCAAGTATTCAGAATTGTTCAATGAGATTGAATTTGATATTTTTGCAGAGCACTTAGAAGTTAGCCACAAGATTCTTAGAGACATCATCTTTGAATATAAAAACAAATTAGAGAAACATGATATTAAACTCCGAATTAGAGGCAAATTAATTGTAAAAGAGCTAAGGAGATATTTAAGATTCTTGAGATTTTAGATGCGGAAGCTCGGGAATTACTAAAATTTTCCTTTTGTTCTTAGTCCATTTTAATTCTTCTTTACCATAAATAGCGATAATAAGAACCATAATACCATCTAAGAGAATTATAAAATATACTGTACCAAGAAACGATAGGTTTTGTAGAAATATTACTTGCGTTGCATTTATGGATGTATGAAATAACATTGCTACTAATATACTTCCATTGGTGTTATTATATAACCAAGTGAAAAATATCGATAGAGCAAGTACAGAAGTAGTAAAACTAAAAAAAGATTGGTTTACATAAATTGTACCAGGTATAAAAAATAAGGGAAAATGCCATACACTCCAAATTCCTCCAAGAATTAAACTAGATTCAAGCGCATTCCATTTTGATTGAAGATTATTAAGAACATACCCTCTCCAACCAAATTCTTCTTGAAAAGGACCACCAAAAAAAAAAATTGAGAGTATTTCAAAAAAAAGATAACCATATTGCGTTCGATATCCCGTTAAGAAATTAGAAATTTTTATGTTTTCAGAAAAACTTGTTAAAAAAAGAGCTAGACCACAGATTATTGGAATTAAAGCTAAGGAAATTATTAAGTATAACTTTTTTTCACAGTGCCAACCTTTTCTCCACAGAGATATAACTCCATGAATACCCCGTTTTCTATAAGTGAGGGAAAAACTAGCTATAAATGGTCCAAATGATCCAACAATTACAAAAGGATTAAGTGATTGTAGATTTCCTCCAAAATCTTGTGAAAAAAGCAAACCAGGTATCCAAAATAGCCAGGAGAATGCGAATGTTATTACCACAAAATTGATTATACTCGTATCTGACTGGTCTAAATGGTCTAATTTACTCATAATTAAATCATTTTTAAAAAGGTTCTTAAACTACTTTTTTTCCTTTTGACGCTTATTTTGACCAATGTTTTTTATGATAATAGACCATATATAATTTATTATTCAAAAAAGAAAGCGTGTTGATACTAAGATATTTTAAAATATTCCAATAAAGCAAGAAATCTTGAAAGTAAAATTAAATTAATGTGAGAATTAGGGAAAAGAAATTCTCTCCACTAATGTGATTTCACCATAAAAGTAATGAGGTGGATGATCATTTAATCAAGTACTGATACTATTTTTTCTTTAAAATTTTATAATTGGATAAAATTGAGTAATAAAAAAGAAAAAAATACTTTATTTAATTTTAGGAGAAGGTTAAAGTTGATACCACAGGCAAGTGATCAGAGCCGAATTCAGAGGGACTATTACCTGGTAAAAAATCTGTGATTACATGCCCATCAACTATGTCTTTATATCCCGCTGCAAATATGTAATCAATACTACTCGTTGATTTATCAAATAGATTTATACTTGGAAATGTCATTGGTCTTGGAACTCCACCTAATGTATCATTAAAGTATGTATATACTGGAGCAATTTGAGAAGAGTCATATTCTAAATTGAAATCTCCCA
>JAUWHL010000077.1 GCA_030605895.1 Promethearchaeota archaeon
TTTAACTCTATCTTCTAATTGTTTATCAATCCATATAGGATACATTTTTCCTTCAATAAGTATAGATACTTCCACTGATTCATATCTTATATCGGATAAAAATGAAGTTTCAATGTTTTGTAATTCCTTCATTGATTCAGTCCAAACACTAACAAGTTTAATATTGGGCAAATTACTGAAGGACCACGTAAATAGGATTTTTGAACCATACTGATTCTTAAGATTATTGATGAATTCATTGTCATCTATAATCAAATCAGATTTTAAATTTAAGATTATTATTGAGATAACTTGGCCAGAATTATCGGGATACCAATCAATCTGGAATTGGACTAAGAAATTCTTGATTAAGTTATCTAACCTCCTACTTACAGTCTTAGTGGATATGTTTAATTCATTAGAGATATCAGATATATTTTTTCTAGAATTATCTTTTAAAGAATTTATAATAAGATAATCCATATCTGAGAGCTTTTTAATGTCTTCCAAAGAAAAAGATGGCATATTCCTATCAATACCAATTGTCAAATCGCTAATATCTCCCTTTTTGCGAATATACGAAATTAAATAGTCCAATTCACTGGTATTTCGAATATAAGCATAGATATAGAATAAGTTTCCACTTGCACGAGTTATGTTATAAATGTTTTCATTATTACCCAATTCTTCCATTAATTTTTTTTTATCTTTGATATTTGGGATACCAAACATTAAAATATTTGAAACATTAGGAAAGTTTGCAAAACTAAGTCGAGCTTTAAACCCTTGAATAATTTTAAGATCAACTAAAGACCTAATTCTCTTATGGATGGAATTGACACTTATATGGAAGATTTCAGCTAAGTTTTTGTAAGGCATCCTTGAATTAGACATTAAAAGCATACAGATTGTGAAATCAATTTCATCCATAAAATATTATCTCTATAATGTAGGATATCTAATTTATTATTATCAATCTTTAATATAATACTTTTAATTAAAAAACTGTTTCTTATATATATTAAATAAATTGTATATGCTATGAATATTGTCTTCTTTATCAAATCTAAAACAGTAAACATTGATAAATATAATATAAAAGACATTCCAGGAACCTCAGGAAGATTAGATGTAATCTCACGATGTATTTTGGCAGCATTAATAGGAGGTGATAGATTTGATAAAAATATTCAAATATGGGTATTTTTAGATCGGTACGGTACTTTTATTTTTAATTCAGAGTCTTTTAATTATGAATCTTTCCCTAAAAATGAATTGATGTTTACAGATTATTTTGTTGATTTCTTACAAAAACATAGTGAAAAGAAAGCCCAAAATCTCAACCCATTAGACTCAATCACAAATTCAAAAATGAAGATAATAGACGCAATAAAGTACTTTCAAGAATTCAATTATAATTTGTATATTTTACATGAAAATGGTCATGATTTTTTAAAACTACTTAGTAGCATTAAAGAAAAAGAAAATATTGTTTTCATAATAGGGAGTCAAGAAGATGAATTTCTTAACTCAAAGGAATTGCTAGCATTTAAAATTCCAACTATAAGTATTGGAAATCAATCATATTTAGCTTCTTCAGTTATTCGATTATTGAAATTACATTTAATGGCATTTTAATAAATTTTTTATTCGAAAGAAATTTAAAAAATATTAATCTAAATTTAGAGATTTTAAGATTTTAAAAGAATTGAATGAGATAGAAGATTCAAATAAAAGAGCTCGACAGAGAGAATTTTCAAGTAGATTTATTGATCGCCCAGTAGAATTTTTAATTAAGCATAATTTTACACCTAATAAGATTTCTTATATCGGATTTACATTAACATTAGTTGCCTCATTATTAATAGCTATATATGGATTATATTTTTCAATATGGCTTTCATGGGTTATTCCTGCGATCATAGGCATAGCCGGTGCTATGGATTTATTTGACGGAGAGGTGGCAAGAAGAACAAATAATGAAACACAATCTGGCGCATTTTTGGATTCAAATTTAGATAGACTTTCGGATGCTATTTTTATTTTAGGTTTAATTTATGGAGGTCAGGTAAGTTATGTATTAGGTTACTTAATATTGTTTTTGGTTATTATGATTTCTTATATACGTTCTAGAGCTGAAAATGAAGGTGTGAATATGAAAGGCGTTGGATTTATGGAACGAGCGGAACGAATTCTTTTTTTACTTTTTGCAATAATTATAGAACTAATAATATATTTTACAACAGACCTCATATTAGATGAACCGGTAACAATTTTTGTTCCATTTATTACTAGTATTCCAGTAACACCAGTTTTTCTTATCAGTATATTAATTTACACTTTTACTTTGATTTATACTATTCTGCAAAGATTAAACTTTACCTTTAAAACATTAAAAAATCATAATGTAAATGAAGAGGAAAAATAATCAGTTTATAAAATAAGCCCTATTAATATTTATTTATATAATTTCTTACGCCTAAGGATAAATTTTTTAAGTTTTACATAATTCATTCTTTAGAGGTAACAAAATATATCAATAAAAATAGAAAATTGCTGATTCC
>JAUWHL010000012.1 GCA_030605895.1 Promethearchaeota archaeon
CAATAAAAATTGCGTGAAGAGCGTGAGAACCAACACCTAATAAATACCTGGAATGAATATCATTATCTTCATTACAGATTATTAGCCAACCATCTCCATTTATTTCTTGGAGTATTTGTTGAGCTTTTTCAAATTTATTCATAATTCAAATCATTAAATGGTTTTTAATTAAGTTTATTAAAATATTATGGTATTGATTTAGTTAAGCAAATGTTTTTATAAATACAATTTTAGGGAATTAATAGTTATAGCGTATTAACAAAAACAAAAATATATTATTACAAATTTTTTATTTTTTAAGTATATAGAATAATAAAAATATTTATGTTAGCTAAATTCATTAATTATTAAGAATTAACAAAATATTTCAAAAAGGTTAGGTTTTGAAATGACAGAGATAAAAAAGATCCAATTAAGTACGGGTACTGATATAGATTTTGATAAAAAAGCACCAAATACTCTATTTGAGCTGATAATTAGCGAGATTTTAATTCCAAAATACAAGGAAAATGCTGATTGGAACTTAAGTTTAAATATTATCATCGAGGAGATGAATAATCTTATAATTAAGTATAGCTTAAACCCCAAGTTAAAATTAGGCTTACTTAATAAAGTTGAAGATCATTTAGATAAAGATATTGAGGAATTAACAGGTGTAGACAAAATTGAGATACTATTTTTAAATATGGATGATTACGTTGAAGACATAAAAACATTAATACTTGCTGGGAAGGATAAAGAAGATCTTCGTACAAGTATGGCTCAGATGATTATGCCATTAACGCTTTTTGAACTATCAGAGCTTTTTATTTATTTGGGGAAAAGAACATTCTTAAAATAAAAAAATTTTATCTTTTTTTAGACGTTTTAAATTCCTCTTTTTCTTAAAGTTGTGATGGTAATAATGGAAAAATTTAGAAACTTGTGAAATTGAGTCAGGCATGATGGAACGTTTACGTACTTTTAAGTCAGAAGATTGAGTACAAATTTTTAAAATTAAAAGTTTTATATAATTTTACGTTTAAACTAAAATAAAGTAGTAAATAATTCGAGAACTTAAGGGAGTAATAAAAATGTGCAAATGGTGTATGAAACATGGAATAGGCCAGAAATGGTATATGAACGCGAAAAATTATTCAAATCAACTTGCTGATGAACATAATCTTCAAGAATATCTTACGGAACAGTGGATGAATTTTGAAGCCGTATACATACGAAAAATTGCGGGATTATCTTCTAAAGGCTTGGGTTACAAATTACAAATGCCGGTTATTGGAAAAGTTCTTCGTTGGGCTGTTGAGCGAATGATACACGGAACTATCAGACATCCAAATCCTATAAGGGCAGATGGACATATAGGACAAGTTATTCCTATGGAAGATGCCCAAATTATTCTTTCAGAATTAGCAGCAGAACCTATAGTTGAAACGTATTGCATGTGTCGAAAGATGCAAAGAGGTGTAAATTATCAGTGTTGTATTAATTTTGGAGTACTTTCAGAAGTTTTAGAAAAGCTTCCAAGATTCATACCAAAAGAAAGGGCACACAGGATATCGCGGGAAGAAGCTATGGAAAGGATAGAACAGCATAATAAAAATGGATTAGTATCTACTGTATGGTATCAACCTTATCCTTACATAAATGCTATATGTAATTGTGAAAGTCCTGAATGTGGTGCTTTACGCTTAAGAAATGATTTTGATCTAATGATTATGTCTAAAGCAGAATATATAATTGATTTAGATCAAGATAAATGTCAGGGTTGTAAGGAATGTGTGGCAATGTGTCAATGGAATGCTATACGGTATATTCCATCTATTAAAAGGGTAATAATTGACTACAATAAGTGTTTTGGATGTGGCGTTTGTCGTCATGCTTGTAAACATGACGCTCTTAAACTAATACCAAGAAAAGAATTTCATGGATTTAATGGACATTTTTAGGTGGTAGTATGGGAAAAACTAAAATCAAAATTGATTATTCAAAATGCGGTCCTGATGGGAATGTTGATCCAAGAGATTGTGCTAAATGTCTTAATGTTTGCGATCCTTGTGTATTTTTAAGGCATGAAGATTTAAAATATAAAGAAAAAAATATATATGATCCTCAACATTGGAAGATAACAGCAATTTGGCCATCAGTTTGTACACGTTGTTATAAATGTGTGGAAACATGCCCTGAAAATGCAATAAGTATAAAATGGTAAAAAAATTCACTATTTTCTCAAATAAAATCCTAATCTATATCTGCTTCTTTTGCTGTTTTATAAAGATAATCGAAGTAATACAAGGAAGCAGGTCCAAAAGCAACGTGATCTGTCAAAACGCCAAAATAAGACATTTTTTTCGGAAAGAAACTTTCGGAAAGCACAATAAAGGCATCTTCCCCTTCATCAATAATTACTGCGCTTCCGAAGATTTGATCTCTCCATCTTATTTCGCAAAGAGCCTTATATTTTTCAATCAAGGGTTGGAATTTTTTATCTTCTAAAGCTTCAGCCTCTACGAGAAGTCTCAAATCAGTTACTCCTCGTGCTCTTGCTTTTTTTATATCATCATAAAATACTTCTAAAAATTCATATTTAGTAGAAACAAAATATATAGATGTTTTTGCTAAATTAATTAAAGATAAGGCTTTATTAATGCATACATCCCTTCCACGATGAATATAAAGTGCAATTTTAATTGGAGTATCATGAGATTCATAAATTGGTGTTAAGGTATGGATGATTTTGCTCGAATGTTCATTAAAATTATCACTATATTGCTTTTTAGCAATTATTAAAGCCTCATCCGGCGATTTGGCAAAATAGCGAGAGGGCCTAGATTCTTCTTCCTTGATGATAAACAATTTCTCTTTCTCAAGTTGAGTTAGAATATTATATATTCTTGAATATGGGACGCCAGATGCTTCAGAAAGCTCTCTAGCATCCATAGGTCCTTTACTTATCAAGGTGAGATATATCGAAATCTCATAATCAGTAAGACCAATGGATCTTAAAGATACTTTTACATTTTCTGGGATTTCTTTCGACATTATATTTCAATTTCTATTATTTTTATGCTGTAATTAAAGAATTTATGGATAAATAAGAATATTAATATTATTTTTTTTAAGATAATTACAAATCTCTAGTAGTATTAAAGAATAAAAAGACTGATCTATGTACTTACGATTAAAATTTTTAAACTCTTGCCATAGAAGTAGCGTTATATCGAATATTTTTGGTATTTCATTATACTCAGATGATTTAAGGGCTTTTCTTCTTTTTTTTTTTCAAATTAACACAAAATCTTCAAATAGTTATAACAAGACCTAACTCTCTTAAATGATTTAAATGATAGTCTTATATTATTATTTAAAAAATAAAAATAATAATT
>JAUWHL010000282.1 GCA_030605895.1 Promethearchaeota archaeon
AATAGATGATTTCAGACCTGAAATTATAAAGAATTTAGAAGGTTTTGATTATATCCATGTTGATGTCATGGATGGTAAATTTGTAAGTAATAAAAATAATAATCTAAATGTTTTTCCAATATTAAAAGAAACTTATAATACACCAATAATCAGCCATTTAATGGTAAGAAATCCATTTGAATATATTAAAAAGATCATTGACTATATTGATATCTTTTTATTTCATTTTGAAATTGATTACAATATAAATGAGATAATCGAGGAAATTAGAAATAATAATAAAAGAGTGGGTCTTGCTATAAATCCAGAAACAGAAATATCTGAAATTATACGATTCCTTAAAAAATTAGATCTTGTCTTAGTGATGAGTGTAAATCCTGGTTGGTCAGGCCAGAGGTTTATTCCAAAAACAGTAAAAAAAATTGATCAGCTGGCGGAACTCAAGAACAAATATAATTTTATTATTGATGTTGATGGTGGAATTAATTTAACAAATGCAAGACTATTAAAAAATACAGATATATTAACAAGCTCAAGCACAATTTTAAAAGCTAAGGATCCAAACAGAATAATTAAGTTGCTAAGAGAATCTGATGAAAGTGACTGAAAAAAAGAAGGCTATTTTCTTAGATAGAGATGGTGTGATAAATAAAGAAGTTAGTTATCTTTCAAATCCAGATGATTTTGAATTTATTGATGGATCAGTTGATGCATTAAGGATTCTTAAACAAAAACATTTCTTACTTATTGTTATTACTAATCAAGCAGGTATTGCAAGGGGGTTTTTTACAGAAGAGACACTTAAGTTAATTCATAATAAAATGATCAGTATACTAAAGCAAAATATGATTGAATTGAATGATATTTATTATTGTCCTCACCATCCTGAATTTACTGGTCCATGTGATTGTAGAAAGCCAAACTCTGGAATGATTTTGAAAGCGAAATTGAAATATAATATTGATTTAAGTAATTCATATATGGTTGGAGATACACTCAATGACATTGAAACAGGTAAAGCTGCAAAATGTAAAACAGTTTTGGTATTAACTGGTTATGGAAAGGAAGAACAAAAAAAAATACGGTCAATAATACCAGACATGATATTTAAAAACTTAAAAGAATTTGCTATAAATATATAAAACCAATTATTATTATATTCACTACCATATAATCGTGAAATGATATGAAATTTTTTATAGATACTGCTAATTTAGAACAAATAAAAGAAATGCAAGCATTAGGAATAATTGATGGAGTTACGACAAATCCTACGTTATTAGCAAAAGAGGGGGCTGAACCTATAGAACAGTTAAGAAAAATATGTCAAGTTGTTGATGGACCTGTTAGTGGAGAAGTTATAGGATTAACCACTGAAGAAATGATTAATGAAGCTCGTGAATTATCCAAAATAGCCCCAAATATTGTAGTTAAGATTCCTTTTACAAAGAATGGGATTAAAGCAGTCAAAATACTCGAACCTGAAGGGATTAAAACAAATGTTACTCTTGTATTTTCACAAAATCAAGTTTTAATTGCAGCAAAAGCTGGAGCTTCGTATATAAGCCCTTTCATAGGAAGGTTGATGGATAATGGTCAAAATGAAATTGATATGCTTTGGGAATCAATGGAAATTCTTAACGCTTATGATTTTAAATCCGAATTAATCGTTGCTTCTATTAGAAACACTAGGCATGTTATTGAATCCGCAAAAATGGGTGCACATATCGCTACGATCCCTTTTAATGTTCTTGAAAAAATGTTCAAACATCCAAACACTGATCAAGGATTAGAAGCATTTCTTAAAGATTGGGAAAAATTACAGGGAGAATTAAAAAAATAAATCCGTATAATGGCTCTTGTTGATAAAATTTCCAAATGGAATGATAAAAAAGTACTAATTATTGGAGATACTTTAATAGATAAGTATATTTTTGGATATACAGATAAAATCTCTCCTGATGCTCCTGTCCCTAATGTAAAAATTGAAAAAAGTAGTGTCTATATTGGGGCAACTGGCTTAGTGCTTCAATTTATACAGTCTTTGGGAGGAATTCCCGAAATATACACTATTGTTGGAAATGATTTTGAGGGAGATTTTTATTTAAAAAAGATAAAAGAGTTGAATGTTAACTCTACTGGCATCCTTGTGGATGAAAATTTAAGAACACCTCAAATAACGCGAATAAAAGCAATGAATCAGCATCTTTTACGTTTAGAAACCGATTATAACGGTGATATATCTCAACCTATAATTGAAAAGTTTAAAGATCTAATAAATAATAAATCTCAAGATATTGGAGCAATACTAATTTTAGATTATGGTTTAAAAGGAATATTCCGGGATTTATTTATTCAAAATTTATTACGAGATTTAAAAGAAAATTATGAAAATATTCCTATAATTGTTCGTCCTACAAAATTCAATTATTATCTTTATGAAAATGTAGATTTAATAAAAATTAATCTTCAGAAAGCTTTAGATACATTTTCAATCGATTGTTGTAATGAAACAAGCATTACGATTGCCGGAAAAAGGATTTTAAATTCTTCCAAATGTAAAAATATTCTGTTAAATTACTTGGAATTAGATTCTTATTTATTTTCAAGAGAAAGTGAGGAAGTGGAAAAATTTAATCCAATTCTACAACAACCTGTTAGAAGCTATGTAGCTGTAGGTAGTGTTATTATGGCAGTGCTAGGATTATCATTTGCTTCTGGAATATCAGTACATGATGGAGTAAAAACATCACTTCTTGCTGCTGCTCTTACAGCATCACTCCCCCCTGTAGAATTTTATGGAGTAAAAAAACTTCAGGATTTTATATTAAATATAAATCATAAAACTTAATTCATTTTTATAAATAGTAGAATGGAATTATCTAAACTCGAAGAACTAAAAATTTTAAGTGATATTCTGGATATAAAAAAAGACATTTTAAAGATGATATATAAAGCCCAATCAGGACATCCTGGGGGCTCATTATCATGTGCTAATATTATATATCTTCTTTATAATAATATAATGAAAATAAATTACAGAGATCCTACTTGGGAAGAAAGAGATATTTTTATATTGAGTAAAGGACATGCAGCGCCTGC
>JAUWHL010000165.1 GCA_030605895.1 Promethearchaeota archaeon
TATATTATAAATTAAAAGAAATGTCAAAATTAAAAAATTTTGGATGAGAATAAACAAACTAAGGAGTATTAGAAAATGTCTATTAGAAGAACAGAGATACAAAAATTAAAAACGGGGCAGTACATTATGGTTGAGGACGAACCATGCATCGTTAAAGCCACTGAAAGGTCGAAATCAGGTAAACACGGACACGCAAAGGTCCGAGTTGTTTGTGTAGGTATATTTGACAATAATAAACGATCTTTAACCATCCCGAGTGGTCATATGGTTGAGGTTCCCGAGATCACTAAGGGTACTGCTCAAATTAATTATATTGAGGAGAATTCAATTAATATTATGGATTTAGAGTCATATGAATCGATTGATGTTGATTGGCCTCAAGATGAGAATTTAAAGAAAAAGTTAAAAGATCTTCAAACAGATCCTAATAAAATCTCAACTGCTCAAGTAGAGTATTGGGGCCTTGCAGGAAAAACACTTATAAATAGAGTTTTTATCAGTTGATTAAGTTATCCAAACTAAACATTAATTTAATTATCCATCATTTTTTTGGAGTATTTGAAAAGAAAATCCTAGGGTTATGGAGAAAAAACCAATTGCTTTAGCCTGTAGGCTGGATTCAGCAAAAGCTATTAAATTAACGAGGAGAATTTTTGAGTTTTTAGTTCAAAAAGGAGAAATAGTCTATTTAGAAACAAGAATTGCTCCAAAGATTTTGCCTCATAATGGTATGGATTTATGTGAAATGACAGCTGAGAATATAAAATTCATAGTTATTATTGGAGGAGATGGTTCAATTTTAAGAGTTGCTAGTGGGTTATCTCAACAAAATCCTCCTCCTATTTTGGGAGTAAATGTTGGATCTATAGGTTTCTTAGATGAATCTAATGGAAGAATGATTTTCAGAGATTTACCCAAGGTTATAAATGGTGAATATAAATTAGAAGTATGTTCCAAATTAACAGCTTATATTGTGAAAAATTCCGGAGAAATTAAGTTAAGCAATGCATTAAATGAAGTCTTAATTGTGTCTTCTAAAAGTTCGAAAGTTCTACAGATATCTATTAGAATTGATGGCATTTTTCTGAATCGTAGTTATGTAGATGGAATAATTGTTTCAACTCCTACAGGATCTACAGCATATAATTTAAGTGCAGGTGGCGCAATTATAAATCCAAATATGGAATCTATGCAAATCACTCCTCTAAATAGTTTTGCAGGATCTGGTTTAAAACCAATAATAGTACCTATTGATTCTGAAATTGAGATTCAGCTTTTAAGACCTAGACTAGATGCTAAAATTGTTATAGACGGACAGCAAATCATTAAGAGAATTGCGCCTAATACTAAAATTAGAATTCGTAAAGCAAAATCTCATAATGAATTTATTCGATTTAGGGGAAGTTATTACACTCGTTTAAGAAAGAAAATCATTGGTACAGTAAGAAGAGTACCTATTAATGATTCTCCTGAAATTTAATATTAAAGTAGAAAATTTATAAATTTATTTCTTATATTACATCGCCGAAGTATAGTGATATGAAAAAAAAAGTTACAATTTATATTTTTGATACTAATATTTTTCTAACTGGAATTGATTTTAATTTATTTGAAGGAGTTATTTATACTACACCTTCTATAATTGAGGAAGTAAACGATCGTAGATATATAGAGAAAAATAGAAATATTTTAAATAAAATAAATGCCGCGATTGAGACCAATAAATTAAAGATAAAATTTCCTGAAAATACATATATAGAAAAGATAAAAAACATATCAAAAAAAACAGGAGATTTCAAGGCTTTATCAGATGCCGATAGAGAATTAATAGCATTAACTTTAGAATTAATTGAAAAATCTAATAAAAGAGTGAAGATGTATTCTAATGATTATTCTATTGAAAATGTATGCTCTGAGTTAAAGATTCCTTTTTCCCCATTATATAAAGATGGGATTGAATTCAGGATAGCCTGGGAAGTTTATTGTCCTTATTGTAAAAATATTCATAAAGTTGAAGATTTAAACAAAATTTGCGAAATTTGTGGATTAAAATTAAGAAGACGACCTAAAAAATAATAAAGTGGAAATTATATAAGTTGTATCATAAATATATATGAAGTTGAATAAAAAGGTAAGAATACATATATGGGCGTTAAAATAAATGAATTAGTGAATGAAGTTAAACGAACAATCACATTTGAAAATCTTTTTAAAAAAAGTATAGCCATTGATGCTTTTAACACTATATATCAATTTTTGGCGATAATAAGGCAGAGAGATGGAACACCTTTAAAAGATTTTCAAGGAAATGTGACATCACATCTTTCAGGTCTTTTTTATAGAACAATTAATTTTTTAGAGCATAATATTAAACCAATTTATGTTTTTGACGGTATTTCTTCTGAATTAAAATTAGAAACAATAAGAGAAAGAAGAAAGGTAAAGGAAGAAGCAAAAGTTAAAATGATAAAAGCTCTAGATGCTGAAGATTTTAAAGAAGCAAAAAAATTTGCCCAACTTACTTCTTCTCTGGATTCTGGGATGATCGAGGAGAGTAAAAAATTAATTGAGTGTATGGGAGTACCAATAATTCAAGCTACTTCTGAAGGGGAGGCTCAATCAGCTTTTCTTGTTGAAAAAGGAGATGCATGGGCATGCGCTTCTCAGGATTATGATACGTTGTTATTCGGAGGAGAAAGATTAATAAGAAATTTTGCTATAAATCGAAGCAGAAAAATAAGGGATACAAGTATTACTTTGGATATTGAATATGTTTCACTAAACAAATTTTTAGGTAATCTTGGAATAACTCGGGAACAGCTTATTGAAATGGCTATACTGATTGGAACTGATTTCTTTCCCGGGATTAAAGGGATTGGTCAAAAAACAGCATTAGATTTGATTATAAAATATGATTCCTTAGAAAACATTATAAAAAACGAAGTAAAGGTTGGTGGTAAGGAAGTTTTTATTGACTTAGACATAATCGCTCAGATTAAAGATATTTTTCTTAATCCTGATGTAAAAAAAGACTACAAGATACCAAAGCCAAAAAAGATCGATTTTGAAAAATTAGAAGAGTTACTAATAGAGGAACATAATTTTTCAAGACAAAGGGTCGAGAATGCTTTAGATAGACTTAGAAAATTAAATGAATCTAAAGTTCAAGTCTCGTTGGATGATTTTATTAAATAAAATAAGGGTCTCTAATAAAAAAAAAAGCAAAAATTTTTACGAAATTAAGAATTTTTAATACTAGAATAATAAAAATTATATTGAAATCGATATATCATGTCATCGAAAGGTAATAATGATAAGGAGAAAGATGATGATATACCTAGTGTAACTTTGCGAGTTCAAAAGGCTAAAAAAAGAGACATTGGGCGCAATATCATAAGGATTGATCCTAAAACTATGGAAAATCTCAATATTCAGACTGGTGATGTCATTGCTGTCAATGGTAAAAAAGAGAGTGCTGGAATCGCATGGCCAAGTTATCCTCAGGATAATGGATTGGGAATTGTGCGTGTAGATTCTCGATTACAAAAAAATACAGGAACTAGAATCGATGATACTATTGAAATTCGAAAAGTAAAAGCTGAAGTTGCTCAAAATGTAGTATTAGCGCCATCAAACTTCCCGATAAAAAATAATCCTAGATTTGAAAGTTTTGTAAAAAGAAAATTAAATAATTACCCGATAACGCTCGATGATTTTATCTTTATATCCATTGGTATTAGCCGAGAAATTACATTTAAAGTAATTAATATGAGACCTAATGGGGTTTGTATTATAAAGCAAGATACTATACTTAATATAAGTGATAGAATCACTGAAGAAGCAGATACAGGGATTAAATATATATCATATGAAGATGTTGGTGGTTTAGATAGAGAGATTCAACGTGTTCGAGAAATGGTAGAATTACCTTTAAGACATCCATCTCTATTTAAACGCTTAGGAATTGACCCTCCAAAAGGAGTTCTTTTAAGAGGACCACCTGGATGTGGAAAGACATTATTAGCTAAAGCTGTAGCAAATGAAAGTGAAGCCCATTTCATTTCAATTAATGGACCAGAAATCATGAGTAAGTTTTATGGAGAATCGGAAAAAAAATTGAGAAAAATCTTCATTGAAGCAGAAGAAAAAAGTCCGGCTATTATTTTTATTGATGAAATTGATGCAATAGCACCAAAAAGAGAAACTGTCACAGGAGAAGTAGAACGTAGAGTTGTTGCTCAATT
>JAUWHL010000008.1 GCA_030605895.1 Promethearchaeota archaeon
TTTTATTTTATAATTTTAAAGGATTGAATATTCATCATAAGAGTGAGTAGTATTCAAAATATTAACATTATCCCTGAACCTGTATCATTAGAAATTTCTACAGGAAAGTTTATATTAACAGAAGGAACAAGAATATATTCAGATCATGAGCTAGTAAAATTAAGTGAATATTTAAAGAACCTTCTTCTCCCTACTACTGGATTTAGTCTAATTGTAAAAGAGACAAAAGAAAAAAAGAGTAATGATATATCAATAAATCTAAATTTAGTTGATAACAAAGGACAATTAGGATTTGAAGGTTATACTATTGAAATAAGCGTAAAAGATATATGTATTATAGCACCTAATCAAGTAGGGATTTTTTATGGCATTCAAACACTACGACAGCTTCTTCCCCCCGAAGTAAATAAGAGTAGTATAGACGAAAATAGAGAATGGCAGATTCCTTGTCTAAAGTTGGAAGATTTTCCAAGATTTTCTTGGCGTGGATATATGCTTGACGAAGCTCGACACTTTCATGGAAAAGAAATTGTTAAAAAAATGTTAGATATGATGGCTTTATTAAAATTGAATAAATTTCATTGGCATTTAACAGACGATCAGGGGTGGAGGATTGAGATAAAAAAATATCCTAAACTTACTGAAATAGGTTCTAAGAGGGAAGAAACTCAAGTTGGTGGTCGATTTAGTAAAAAAAGGGACGAAATACCTCATTCAGGATATTATTCTCAAAAAGATATCCAGGAAATTATTGAGCATGCTAGAGATCGATTTATAAAAGTAATACCAGAAATAGATATACCTGGGCACACCAGGGCTATTTTAGCCTCTTATCCCGATTTAAGTTGTAAAGGTTACCCATTTAGAGTCTCTACACATTGGGGATTTCATAAGGATGTATTGTGCGTAGGAAAGGAGAAAGTTTTTGAATTTATTCAAAATGTCTTAAAAGAAATAATAGATTTATTTCCTTCTAATATCGTGCATATAGGAGGTGATGAAGTTCTTACAAGGAGATGGAAAGAGTGCCCATATTGTCAATTGCGGTTAGAAAAAGAAGGATTAAAAAATGTAAAAGAACTTCAAACCTATTTTACTAATAGGGTTATAGCATTTTTGAACACTTATGGACAAGAAATAATAATATGGAATGATTCCTTAAATAAGAATCTAAAAGGAAAACCCATATGTCAATATTGGTTTCGAGGAATGAAAGATGTTCTTGAGTATTTGAAGAAAGGTGGAGCTGTAATAATGTCAGATTTCAGATATACTTATCTTGATCATTCATATACTTTTACTCCACTCAAATTAGCATATAATTTTGAACCAATTCCAAAGAAATTAGATGAAAGGTACCATAAACAAGTGTTGGGTTTAGAAGCTCTAATGTGGGGGGAATACATCCCCAACATCAAACGTTTAGAATGGCAGACCTTTCCACGTTTGATTGCTTTTGCAGAAATCGGATGGACTCCAAAATTTAAAAAGAATTTTAACTTCTTTCAAGAACGCTTAAAATTTTTTCTTAAAAAATTAGATATAAATGGAATAAATTATGCTGATTTACGAGAAGTTAAAGGTAATATTTTTAAAAGACCATTTAAAGTGTTTACTTTAGCTACCGAAGAAAAAGGAGGCACATAAGTTAATTGTATTAGAGTCAATTCATACATATTCTATAGTTGCAGGTGGTTTCGGTGTTACATCAAAATAAACGTTTTTTGTTTGTGTGAAAGTAAGTAGTTTTTGAGTTAATCCTTTCAATAAATCTATAGGCAATTTAGTAACCGTTGCAGTTCTTGCATCTTTACTATTAATTGATCTGATAACTACATCATATTTACCTTGTTGATTGTTTCCCATTTCATAAAACAATCTTGCGTATCCTTTTATGTGAGAAGCTTTTTCAATAAGTTTTTCATAATCCCACTCTCCTTTTTCACTTAGAGGATATTCATAAATTCTTTTCCCATCTACTAAACCTGTAACCTTTCTATCGAGGATATTTTCGCTTATTGCGGCAAAAACTTGAAATGGTTCTTGTTCTCCATCATTATTAATAATCATTGTTTTCCCATATTTTTCTTGGTAATAGTTTTCAACTAATGATTCGATTAGATCATGGACTTTTTTCTCAAAAATAAGATTTTCTTCAGTAACAGGCCCTACAATTCTAGCTGCAAGTGCAGGACCTGGAAAGGCTTTCCTGTAAATAAGTTCCTGTGGCATATTAAAATATTCAAGGATTTTGCGAACTTCATGTTTAGTAAGGCTAGCGACTGGTTGAATGGTTGCTTCCACATCGTATTCAATTTCAACATTATGTTGGCTTTTAACAAATCCTTCGATACGTTTTTCCATTAACTCTTTTTCCTCTTCAAGACTCATTGTTTCTTTTAAATCTGTAATTTTTACTCCAAAACTCTCCTCAATATCTGGAAGAATGGTTCCATCTGCAAGTAAATCACAATTTTCTTCCTGAATTATTTTACTGATAATATCTGAATAAGCGGCTTTGAATAATTTTCTCTTTTCTTCGGCATCACCTTCGCCATATATTTCTGGTAAAAAAACTTTTCGAATGTCTATTACTCTTACATCAGGAAAGAAATTTTTTATATATTCTCGTTCCTCCACGTCTCTAATAATTCTCATGAGTCCATGGTCAATAAAAACGGGAATCGTATTGATTTTTGCCTCTTTTAGTAAAAGATATGCCGCAGAACTATCAATACCTCCTGATAAAGCACAAAACACCTTCTTATCCTTCGCATGTTTTTGTAAAAATTGAATAGCAGCCTTCACGAACTTTTTAGGTTTTACTGAATCTAAAATTAATCGATGATTTAGCATAGAATAGACTAATTCATTTCCTAAATTAAGTGTAGTTATTAAGTGGTTATGATTTATGTTTTATTTACATAATCTCAAATTAGTCTATTCATTAAACATCAAAATGAAATCTTAATTTAATTTTATTTTCTACTTCTACTATTTATATAATTTTAAATGACTTGATTATTACCAGTAATATAAAATTATTAAGGTGAATACATATGGAAGAAGATATCTCTTCAGAACTCAGAACAAAAATCCATAATAATGTTGATAAAGTCTTTGATAAATGGCTTGAAAGAGCTTCAAAAGATGAGTCCATAGAAGGAATAATTAAAAGTCTCATGGTTGAAAAAGTAATGAATGTTCTCGGAGCATTAATAAAGAGAATGGTTGTAAAAAAAGTAGCGAAAAGAGCAGTAAAGAAAGCAGTTAATCGCTACTGGGAAAAAAATCGAGTAGACATTCAAGAAAAAATCAAAAATTTATAAGTTTTTTATTCTTTTTTTAAGAAAATCTATCTAACATTAAGAATTCATTTTCAACAATCTCAAGATTTAATAGGTGTATCACAATATCCAGAAAAGATTTTAAGATTTTTGACGCACATCTTCATACATACGGCATTTTCCTTGATCCTCATGAAGATATCATAAGCTATATGGACCAATATAATGTCCAGAAAGCAATTTTAACTACTATAAATAGGGCAAAAATACACAAAAACCAGAAAGATATTGCTTCAGATTCAGAAGGAAAAAATAAAATGATTAAACTTCTTGAAAATTTTAAAAATATACAACCGAAAGGTCAACTTTCTCACCAAGATGTCATAGATATCTCCAAAAAAGCTCCAGAAAGAATCTATAAGTTTTTTTGGTTTAATCCCATATTAACACATGAGGAAGAAGAAAATAGTTATAAAATTTTAGAAGAACATTTTAATAAAGGATTTTGTGGTGTTAAAATACATTCTGCGTTTAATTTAATAAATTTTCCACGTGATATATTAAAATTGATAGCATTTATGCAAGATTATGATAAGAATATCTTATTTTATATTCATTCCCTTCCAAAAACTTCTCTCTTTAGAGGAATATCTTCTAAAGATATCGCAAAAGTAGCTAAGAAATTTCCTGAATTACGTTTAATTGTAGGTCATGCTGCTTATAGTATGGAATACGCTATTGAAATTGGTGTTGCATTAAAGAATTATGAAAATGTTTTTTTTGAGACTTCATTATCTGCTTCTTTAGGTATTTATAATTTAATTAAGACAGTTGGACATAAAAAAATCCTATATGGGAGCGATTCTCCTACAACTTCAACTCTAGCTATTGAAATCAATAAAATTATTACATTACCAAGGATCTCAAAAGAAGTGAAACAAGATATTTTATACAATAATGTATCAAACCTATTGAAGGTATA
>JAUWHL010000187.1 GCA_030605895.1 Promethearchaeota archaeon
TGATTTGATTGCAGTTCATAATGATAAATTTGAATATGAGTATATCAATGAACCAGTATTTAAAAGGATCTTAGGATACACTAATGAAGACTTAATTGGCAAGACTAATTTAAATTTAATTCATCCTGATGATCTTAAGAAAACAATATTAACCTCTGGTAAAATTCTTAGAAAAGGAGAGGGTTTTCACGAGCTAAGATTTCAGCAGAAAAATGGGAATTATAAATGGCTTGAAGTTACAGCTAGAAACTTCTTCAATAAAAGAAATGAAAAGAAAATAATAACTGTTTTAAGAGATATAACTGAACGTAAACAAGTAGAACAAAAACTAAAGGAATCTGAAGAGAATAATCGTCTTATTACGGAAAATATAAACGATTTAATTGCGATTATTAATCCAGAATTTAAATGTGAATATATTAACGAAGAAATTCTTCAAAAATTATTAGGCTACAACAGTAGGGATATAGTTGGGAAATACATTTTGAACTTTGTTCATCCCGAGGATATTAAAGAATCTATCAATGCATTAAGAGAAGGTGAAAAAATTGGAGAGGGAATTTATACATTAAGATGTAAGCATAAAGATGGATATTGGGTTTGGTTAGAAATTAAAGGAAAATCTTTTTGGAATGCAATTGGAGAATTAAAAGGATTATTAATAGCTAGAGATATTACTGAACGAAAACAAGCAGAGTGCAAATTAAAAGAATCAGAGGAAAAGTTTCGAAGAATATTCGAGTCTATTCCAGATATGTTCTTCTTAGTTTCGGATGATAGCACTATTTTAGATTATAAAGGGAAGGAAAAGGATTTCTATATCCCTCCTGAAAAATTTTTGGGAAAACATTTGAAAGATATATTGCCAGAAAATCTAGGAAATTACACATTAAATGCGATTAAAAAAACAATAAATTCTCAACTTCCTACCACGATCGAATATAGCCTTCCAATTAAAGATAAATTAAGATATTTTGAAGCTAGGTGTCTATATTTCTCAAATGATCGGGTCGCAATTTTCATAAGAGACATTACAGAACGAGAAAAAGCGAATCTTATCATTAGAGAAGAATTCAAAAAGTTAAAACAACTAGATGAAATCCGGAAGAACTTCGTTACAAGAGCCTCACATGAGTTAAAAACTCCCTTAGTGTCGATTAATGGTGCAACTGAGTATCTTTTAAATTTTTATCAAGGCCATTATGATGATGAAGTTAAATCTCTTATTAAAACTATTTATAGAGGTGGAAAAAGATTGAAAGATCTAATTAAAAATCTAATCGATGTTTCACGACTAGAATCTGGTAATTTAAAATTGAAGAAACAAAAGGAGAACATAAAAGATATTATTAATAAAAGTGGTAATGAGATTTTCTTTCTATTAAAAAAAAGAGATCTGCATTTGGAAATTAATATTCATGAAGATCTTTACTTAATGGTTGATAAAATTCGAATCGAACAAGTTATAATGAATATATTATTAAATGCGATGAAAAATACTCCTCCAAAGGGAATAATCTCTATTAGTCTAAAGAAATATAATGATTTTGCAGAAATTATTATAAAAGACACTGGAGTAGGATTAACTAACGATGAAAAAGAGATAATTTTTCAAAAATTTGGAAAGATTGAAAGATATGGTCAAGGAATGGACATTGATACAGAAGGTACAGGACTGGGGTTATATATTTCAAAAGAAATTGTTGATTTACATAGGGGTCAAATTCTAGTAGAATCTAAAGGGAGAAATGAAGGATCAACCTTCATTATAAAACTTCCATTTACTAATACAAATTAATTGTTTATTTGATCGAAAATGATATTCCTAATATCCATTACTTGACAATATCGTTCCTCCTAAATATTCAAGTCAAATAAACTTAACATTCTTTAAATTATAATCTTTAAGAAAATGATTAGTAAACTAGACTTCTCCAAAATATTTTATTTTTTTTCAAGATAGTACGTTATTTTATAACTATTACCTTTATGAGGACTTTACTTAGTCGCCTTATTTTCAAATAATGGTATATTAATGTAGAAAGAAATACAATGCTATAATTTGTTTTAATACAAATTTTCTAAGTACTATTATAATTTTGTATTACTTCTGGAATTAATATCACAAAATTACTTCCTTTAGTAT
>JAUWHL010000054.1 GCA_030605895.1 Promethearchaeota archaeon
CGTTATCGTACGCATTTCTAACCATTTCAGAGATCGCTTCTACTTTTCTTTTATGTATTGCTAGTTTTTCTTCGCTCATGTCAAACACAGGGTTGGGATCAAAACTATGAAATCAAATAACTCCATTAATCTTCTTATTGATTATGGTACGTCAATGAATGTTATTGAACGTTGTTTATTTAAATAGACTATTGTTTAAATAACAAAGCAAGCAATAAAAAATTACCCATTATAAACAAATTATCAAAAGTATGATTGTCCTTATTAAAAATCTCAGTTTTAATTAATAATTTTTATCAGTATTGAATTAATAAATGAAAATATTAAGCTATAACAATATTAGATGATTTTCAAATAATGCTTAGCAAATCGTGTTTTTTATAAGCAATATTTAAATTTTCACAGATCTTCTTTTATAATATGACAATAGTAAATATTAGCAATCATGGTCGAATTACAATTCCTTCAGAATTGAGAAAGAAATATGGTTGGAGGGATGGAGATAAAGTAATTATCATTGATGATCCTACGGAAGGAATTAAGATTTTACCATATATTCCAGATGAGAAAATACCAGGCATATTGGATAGAAAAGTAGGCATTAAAATAATTGAAGATATTTCTAAAGAGCGAAAATTAGAAATAGAGCAAGAAAAAACTAAATTATATAAGAATGTACCATCATGAAAAACATCATTTTCCTTGATTCAGGCGTGTTAAGTTTATACTTAGTAAAAGACGAATCATTAATGAAAGAATTATCTCTTAATATTAAAAAAAATTATTCATGTTTATCTTCTGAGTTAAATTTTATCGAACTTTATAATCATATTTGCAGAGAGAAAGGAAAAATAACCTCACAAATTATAATGGAGAATCTTCGCAGAAGTACATTTATGAAGTTTATTCCGGTAACAGAAAAGATTTCTATTTTTGCTGGAGAACTTAAATGTAAATATCGATTTTTATCTATAGTAGATTCAGTAGTATGTGCTGAGGCATTATTGAGAAAAGCTGATATTTATACGACCGAGACACATTTTAGCAATATCAAAAATTTAAAAGTTAAAAAATTTGGATTCTAAAGAACTATATTTTAATAAGTGGAGGTCTCATTCGAAGAAACTTAATACTTTCATTTTCATTAATATTTTTAATCACTAATACTATTGCTTTCCTTTTTTAATGAGATTCTTTTTAGGTTCTTCAGCTTCTTTTAGTTCTAAGATTGGTTCATCCAATTGCTTTTTTTCACTTTCTGGTTCAAATCTTTTCCGACAATTCCAGCAACCATCTTTCATAATTACTTGGTTAAAACATAGTTCGCAATATACAATCCCACAGGAGGAACAATAATGAATGGTATTTCCTTTTTCAATAATACCCCGATGGACGGCACATTTCTGTGTATAAGCATAATAAGATGATATATGCGTAAAAAGTCTACTTATCCCGTAAAATGCCATGGTATACCCAAGCATGAAAAAAATGGGTGGAATATAATATGTGATGAAATCTGGAAGGATACTAACTGCTGGACGATTTTCCAAAAAATTACCAACTAGGACTAATATCATACCTCCAATCCAGATCCCCCCCACTATTGTTATTTTTCCCCCTTTAACTTTACTAGAAAAAGTATAAATTAAATAGATATACAATACAGAAGCAATTAAAACCAATAAGAAGGTTGATAAAACAATAGTCTCCCATAAAACATCAACTAAATCTGGAAAAAAAATAGAGATAATTAAACCGATTAAAATAACAATGTTACTTATTCCAGCAGAAATTGTCGGGATTCGTTTTATACTTGTTAAATTTTTTTCCCAAACATAAAAGTAATAAGTTATTGATAAACTAAATAGAAAAGCTTGAGGAATAAAAACTTGCACAAAATAGTTAGGGAAAAATACTATGACTTGAATCAGAGAAAACTGAATACTTACACATATATAGAGAAGAGATTTTGCTCGTAACATTTCTTTAACATTAATTAAATCAGACTTTTTTGCGTTTAAATATAGATCTATTCCTAGAATTATCATAACAATAATAAAAATCCACCATAATAAAGCAGAAAATCCGAGATGATAGCCCGGTGGGTATCCTAAGGAAGTTAAGTCTGTCATGTTAATTTGAATATCGCTAGAATGTAAAATAAAATATTATTAATTATGCAGTAGTTAATATAGTTTAAATATTTTTTAATAAGAGTATGAGTTTGGATCTAAATAGGAAGATTATGAAAGAAATGAAAGGAAATTCACTTATATCTCTTAGGGTGTTAAAAGAATTTTATACCTTTTTTAATTCAAAACCGCAATCTTCACAAATAACTTGAGATGCATCTGTTGTTATCTTCCCGCAATATGTGCATTGGCGGTATACTTCCTTTTTAGGGAGCTGAGTTTTAGTTTTTACAGCTTTTTCAGGAAAGGGAGATATATTCGCATCAAATTTGGCTTTTATACCAGCACTATGAGTTCCAACTTCAATATTATAGTTACCATCCAAAATATTAATCCTATTAGGAACAACAAGTGTTAATTTATCTCCAATTTTCAAGGATTTATCATAAATTTCTGATAAATATTGATTAGGGTAAAATATATCATTTAATTTCACATCAAAATCGTTTGGGTATTCTTTTATATTATAAACACTAATGTTATCTATTTTAATGACTAAATCTTCAAGGAGTTCTTTTACATTGCGCTTTTGTGTGAGTGATGGAAAGCTTATTTCTAGAAAGTCTCCTATAAGGGAGACATTTACCAAACGTTTAGCGAATAGACTAGGTATTTTTTTGATTTTCCCTTTAATATTCTCAAAAAACTTGGACATATTAATATAAAATTCTACAATTTGTAAAAGGTTTATTACTATTTGATTAAATATAAATCGATTTTAACTAATAAAATCTAGGAAAATTTAAGAAAAAGAAATCCTCCTATGATTACAATAATAATACTTAACACAATTATTAAAAATATTGCGAGAATTTGTGCTTGAAGTGCTGCTGAATATTTCGCGAGTGCTTCATAGTAAAGTTTTTCACCTTCAATAATATTTTGTCCTAAACCTCCAGTAACTTCCCAAAAAGTGATCTTCTCTACCCATTGTCTATTCTCATCCATAATCTGCTTTTGTTCCTCCATTATTGCCCTTTGATTAATCACTTCAAATGAGCTTAAGATAATAAAAACTCCAGATATAATAATTATCAAAATTCCAAATCCTAAAATAAGAGGTTTTCTTTTAATTTTATTCAAATTATTGAGACCACTTT
>JAUWHL010000223.1 GCA_030605895.1 Promethearchaeota archaeon
ACAGACTAAATTGAAAATATTAATATTGAGGTTTTTTTTTCTCTTTTTGTTTTGAAAAATATATAGGTTTGCATATAATATTTAGATATTAGAGTTAAATACATAATAAAACAATACTTTCAATACTAAAAAATAGCAAAATTTTTCTATTGCAAATTTTTATATTACAAGAGTTTTATAGAATTAATAAGATTTAATTTAAAATTTTGAATATTTAATAGCGAGGATTGAAATATTTGCCAAGTCGTCGGGGAGATGGGACCCTTGTTTTCAAAATTTGTTTCTATGGTCCAAGTTTAGGGGGAAAGACCACAGCGCTGGACTGGGTTTATAAACGAGAAGGATTAGCCACGGGAGATATGCAACAGATACAAGACCCAACTGGTCGAACACTCTTTTTTGATCGCGTCGTTGCAAGGGTTTCAAATGTAGTATTTCAAGTGTATACCGTTGCTGGCCAAAGACGTCACAAATTCCAGCGCCAAACAGTTCTTAAGGGCACAGATGCATGTATATTTACTTGGGATTCATTAATAGATCAGTGGGGCGAGTGCATTTGGAGTTTAAAAGAGTTACTCCGATTCTACGGGGATAGACTAATACCTGCTGCTCCATTTGATCCGCCGGAAGTGCCAACAGTAGTTTTAGCAAATAAAAGGGACCTAGAGGATATTGTAGAAGTATCTAAAATACGTTATGCACTTGATACTGCGAAATTGAACCATGTTTTAATATATGAAACCATTGCTATCCAGGGATTGAACGTAAAGAGGGCATTTGTTTACGCTGCTCGCCAAGCAGTATTAAACCATTACAAGAAACTTTCAGGGAAAACAATGGAAAGTGCTTAATTTAATTTTTTTCTTTTATAAGTATATTATTTCTGTTTTATGTTTTTTAAATCGATAAAAGTTCTTCTTTTGAAATTTCTTGTCGATGTTTTTGATCTGCCCATAGTTTTCGATAAAAATAGAAGTATTCGTATAATTCGAGTTTATCTGGTGAGTAAATCAAGATACCTTTTTCAATTATCTGAATTTTTATATATAAAGGCAATTCAGAAAAAAGCCTAACATCAAATTTTTTTAACTCCACATTAAGATTTTGTAAGATAAACGATATTAATTGATGTTTATCTTCGTTAGGGGCTACAACACAAATATCTATATCACTTTTATTAGTTTCTATGATTTTTGCTACTGAACCGTATAATAAAATACCTAATATATTCTTTTTACTAATAATCTTCTGAAAATCATTAGAAATCCGAGTTATTTGCTTTTTCTCAACCACTCATCGATAACCTCTTTAAATTGGTTAATATAATTATTTTTTTTCATATATTTGAATCTAATGATTAAAGTTAGGTAATTTTTATTTATTAATTAGAAAAAACGTGTTTTAGAAATTTTTACTGTTCTTTCTCTTTGCTCTTTTTATGGTTAATGTTTTATGTAAATCATCACACCGCTTATACCACAGAATTTCATAATCTTTTTGATCAACCACTCGATCACTCAAATCAGCAATAGAAGATATTCCTGCATCTTTACACCACTTAATACAAATTTTATATAGCTCCCAGTCTAATTCCTCATCTTCCCAAATTACTGGAATTTCTTTAACCCCCGCTTGATATGCTGCGAACGCTCTTGTATGACCATCTGTATAAAAAATCTCTTTTCCTATTTTTTTAATAGGGATTATTTCTAACGTTGAAAGATCATTTGAATTAAATTTTTCTTTTATTTTTGCTAGTTTTTTCTTACTGATGTATAATTGACTAGGTTGAATATCGCTAACTTTCATTTTAAAAGAAGAATCTACAGAATTCATACTTAAGAAATCCCATTTAAGATATTCCAATCATAAATAAATTATTTTCGGCTCTACTTTTTCTTTAGATATTGTAAGATATCCATAAGAGTTAATATCAGTAAATTTTTTGTCGGTTGGCGTGCCTGGACTTATGTATAATTTTCCATCTCTCCATTTTTCATTAAAAGGACGGTGAGCATGACCAAAAATGATGATATCATATTCAGATAAGTCAAATCTTCTGTTCAAACGTTCAATAATATTGTCTGGTCCACCTTCACCATGAGTTATAAATATTTTATGCCCAAATAACTCTAATTCTATTTTTTTAGGCAACTCTTTCGATATTTTTGAGTCATCCATATTCCCAACAATTCCAATAAACTTTTCCTGACCAAAAATATCTTGAAATTCTTTATATACTTGATAGTTTGTAAAATCTCCCACATGAAATAAATAATCAATGTCTTTTTCCTTAAAATCATCTAATACATTTTGTAGGATATCTCCTTCTCGAGAGTGTATATGAGTATCACCTATAAGTCCAATCAGTAATTCTTTTTTATTCGTTGTTATCATTTTTTTCCATATCTTTCAATCTTATTCTAGTTACGTTTAATGCAAAATTAATTACTTCCTCCAGATTTGCCCATCTTCCTTTTTTAACCATCTCTTTAATCCAATAAAATAGATCTTGGCGAATGGCAACAGTAGTAAGTATTGGTTTTAATGCTTGTTCTTCATCAGATTTTGCTTTATTCAACAACCAAGAAATCATATTAGTTACTAATTTTAAGTTATCAGCAGCTTTTATTCCATATGATTTGTTTAAACTTGAAAAGATTGATAAATTTCCTATCATAATAACTTTCCCCGAGTCATAGTGTGTAGCACCTATGATTGGAAGCTGTTGTTCTGATTTATCCAGCCACCCATCTCCAGTATAGTATCGATGCCATGAAGTAGTTTCAGAAGAAAAAGCTAAACTGTTAACATCAATTTTATTATTCTCAATTGATTTATTTACCACCAATGTACATCCATTTGAGTGAATAATTTGAGAAATATCTCTTGTAATAAAGTGGCTCCTAAAATCCTTTATTATCGGATGAGAATTATCTTTTGAGAAATTTTTATTATCAAATAATCGATCAGAATTAAAAATAAATCCAAAGTTTTTAGTTAATTCAGAGAGGTTATTTTTATTTTCATAATCACCACCACCATCATTTATTACAAGTAGACTTCCACCATCTTTAACATACTTAATTAAATCATTAATCTCTTCTGAATCCAAATCAGGACCAAGATTAGGTACACCAATTATAAATAGAGCATATTTATTTAGCTTTTCATAGGTTAAACCTGCTTCAATTTTTCCCAGTTTAAAATCTGAATCGAAAAGATATTGAATAAAATCAGTAAACGCATTGTTTTCAATAGTTAATTTATTATTATGAGAATGATCAAAGCCAATAGCAATTAAATTTGTCATGATTAATAATTCCTAATGTTTTCTTATTAAAATCATTTTTATTTTGATATGATGATATGATCATTATTTTTTTGAACT
>JAUWHL010000218.1 GCA_030605895.1 Promethearchaeota archaeon
AGCTGAAGTTATATTTACTAGAAATGAAAAAAATTTTTGGAGAATAAAAAAAATAAACGTAGAATTTCTTCCAAAAATTGATAATCCTGAAATGCGTAAAAGTGTAGCTCAATGTAAAAGATTATTCGAGCAATATTGCATAATTACAGAATCTTTAAGAAAAGGGATTGAAATAGATGTCAATCTTGAATTTTAATTCTTTCTTAAATTAAATCCTAAAAAGAGTATTATAATATTTAATCCGTAATACCATCTTCAGTAATCGAAAAAACACAATCACTTTCTGGGATATGTGGAGCATCAACAACTTTAGCAATTCGTTGTTCTCCCTTCCCCTTTCTTAGGAATATACGTATCGTGGAACCATGAGCTATAATATGACCACCGGTATGTGTTGTCGGATTACCATAAAACACATCTGGCCTCGAAGAGACTTGATTCGTAAATATAACCGCTAACTCATCATAAGTTTCGGTTAATCTTAATAAATCATGTAAATGAGTATTTATGATTTGTTGACGATTTGCTAATGTACCACGCCCTATATATTCACTACGAAAGTGGCCAATAAGTGAATCAACTACTATTAGTTTTATATTTTTTTCTGAAATAATTTTTGGAGATTCTTTCACTAATAAGATTTGATGATCACTGTTATAAGCTCTCCCAACAGTCACATTTCTTAAAACCATATTATGATCTAAATCTTTAGGTACTGCCATTTGAATTATTCTTTCAGGTCTAAAAGTACCTTCTGTATCAATATATAAAGCACTACCCTCAAGTCCACCTTCCTCATAAGATAATTGTACATTAACGCATAACTGATGAGCTAATTGTGTTTTTCCGGTTCGATATTCCCCAAAAAGTTCTGTGACTGCCCCAGGTTCTATACCACCATATAACAGATCATCTAAATTTTGACTGCCTGTGGTCAATTTGTTTAAATTCTTGCGTTTTTCCCATATTATGTCAGCGGACTTGAATCCCATTTTTTCTATATCCTGGGCAACTTTTATTATTTTTTCAGCTGTGTTTTCACCTATACCTGCTTCGTCCATTAACTTATTCATTGGATACATAGCAAGAGTTCTTATAGATAAAATTCCCGCTTCTTTCAATTTTTTTACAGTCGCTTCACCGACTCCTGGCAAATCTTTTAAGGTATAAGAAGACTCTGATTTAGAAATTTCTTTACCGTTAGGGTCATTAGACGATCCTTTTTTTTTTGCCATTATATAATATTAAATGTTAACTTTTTATATGAATTCCTTATAAAATTGATATTGAAATACATATAAAAATAATGATAAAAAGTTAAAAGAAGAATAAAAAATATTTAATTGGTTTATTTTGTTTCCTGGCCACTCCGAGTTATTAATAAAAGTATAATGAATAGAATCACTGAAAACATAAACGTTAGTACTCCCATCAAATCAGGAACCCAGATATAGCTTAAATAAAGAAAAGGAACAACGAATATAGCAACAAATACTAATATGATGGGTAGGGGAGCTTCTTCATCTTTAATATCAATAATTAATGGAATGATAATTAGAAATACAAATAACGTAGCAACAAGTTTAAAAGCTAAAGTGATTGAACTCAGAAAAATTGTTGAATGAACATTTGGTAACCAGAAATACAATATTTTTTCAGTGGTAAGTTGTAAATCCTCATTAACTTCTGGCAAGATTGCGCTAACGATCATTTGGATAATGATTGCTAGAAAAAGATACATAAGTATTTCATTTATATCTTTATCTTTATCAAGTTGCATTCCTATTGTATCACGTAATAATGTAATAATCCATAAAACGAAGAGAATAATATATGCAATAAGTGGGTCACCCCCAACGCCCCAAAAATAATTAACTGGTATTACAGCAACAGCATAAGCAAAGTATCCATACTTCTCATTCCGTCCGAATAAGTCAAATAATAAAAAAATCACAAAAATAATACCTAAAGTTGCAAGTATTATTATTGAAGTAATATCCATCTCCATGATTAAATCAACTTTTTTTTTTTTTTTCTAAAGTTAAAATTATATTATTATATAATTAGTTCTTTTTTTTAAATTTTTAATTCATTTTCATATACAATATTAAATTTCTCAAAAATTAAATTAAGATTTATAAGATAATGGTTCACAATTATTTTAAAGTTCTTTTATTATCTTTTCTAATTCAATAATCATTTCCTGAGCTTTTTCCTTTTCATCAGATTCAGCAGACAAAAGTATTGCATTTCTATATAATGCTACTTTAATAACTGTATATGTTTCGTCGTTAATTATTTTCAATTCATTTATTATATCGTGATACTGATATCCTTTTTTATCAGCTATCTCTCTTAATCGATTATGAACATTTTCAATCAATTCTGGTGATACTGGAACTGATTTATTAATTTTGGTTCCTTTAGGAAATCCTCTGGTTAATGAGCTAAGTAAATCATTTTGAGCTGTCATTATCTCTAAAATTTTAAGCAGAATGAAGTTCCCATCGCTGAATGGCGCAAATTCGCTAAAGTAAAATTTTAATGTGTCTGCAGCAGCAAAGCATGCACGTTCCTCCCTAATTTGTCTTGAAATCTCGCCTGGGTAATTCTCCACCTGCTTTGTAGGAAATCCACCATCTTCAATGAAGTTTTTTACAACGGGAGAAATTGATGGGGTTGTAATAATGGTATTGGATTTAGATCTTTGAATTCTTTTGTCAAAGGTTATAAAAAGCATTAGTAAATCTTCATAGCTGATTTCTAATCCATTTTCATCGATAACTAATATTCTTGAACCATCAACATCAAAACATACTCCAAGATGACTGTTAGAAGCTTTTACGATATCTGCCGTATTTCGAATTGTATTAATACTGGGTACCGGACTTGTAGATCTTTCACGATAATGCGTGTTTAATGCAATCACTTCAACACCAATATCATTTATTAAAAGTGGTGTTATTTTACCAGTAGGTCCATAGGAACAATCTACTACTATCTTTAAATTTGCTTGTTTTATTTTTTTTTTATCTACAAACTGTTGGAGCGATTTGATATAAACATCTGCAGTCTGAGGTATTGCTGTTATTTGCCCTATTTCATTAGGATCAACTCTTCTTACTTGTTGGGGATAATTATTAAAAGATTCGATTATTCTCTGAATCTCTAATTGTGATAATTCAATACCTCCCGCATCTAAGAAACGAATTCCTACATCTTCACTAAATAAATGCCCTCCAGAGAAATAAACACCTCCACTCGCTCCAAAACGCCTAATTGTAAATTGCAATAATGGAAAGGTGCAATCTGAAAGGTTTAAAAGATTTATACCAGTAGACATCA
>JAUWHL010000092.1 GCA_030605895.1 Promethearchaeota archaeon
TTACGAAGGTGCATTTGGAGCACTACTTGTATTTGATCTCTCAAGACATCAAACATTTTCAAGTATGAAAACCTGGCTTTCAGAAATGCATAGTATAGTAATTAATGATATCCCTAGCGTAATAATAGGGAATAAATCTGATTTAATACCTGAAATTGGTCAGATTATAGATAGGAGTGAAGTAGAAGAATATGCAAAAAAAGAAGGATGTAATTATGCTGAAACATCAGCTAAAACCGGGGAGAATGTTGAAAATGCTTTTCTCGAGCTTACAAATCACATGATAAAGAGAATGGGGAAGATCCTTAACAATAATAAAGAAAACCTATAAAATCAATTAAATAAAACCAAGAATTAAAGCTATTTTTTCAATTCTCCAAACAGTATTTCTTAGCAAAATTATTAAAAGACTTCTTTCTATTTTCAACTTATTCTATAAATCAATATTTAAATATTCTATAAGTGAGTATTTTGAATTATCCCGAATTAATTACGATTGGAAGCAATACTTTAGATATAATTATTCAAATTGATGATATATTGCGTTTTGAATTATTTGATAAAGATATTATAAAAAAGTATACCGCAATTGAATATTCTCGTAAATTGAATATCAAAAATGTGAGGTTTGTTCCAGGAGGGTCAGGTGCTAATATATCTGCTAATTGTTCCATGTTAGGTTTAAATAGCACTTATATTGGTGTAGTAGGAAATGATTTTTCAGCAGAAATTTGTTTAACTGATTTAAAGAAAAGAGGCGTAGATTTATCTCAAGTAATTCAGACTGATGATGATACTACAGCATTATCAATAATTTTACGGACTCCATGGGGTAAAGATAGAAGTATTCTTGCCTATAAAGGCGCTAATAACCTATTAAAACCTTCAGATGTTAAAGAAGAATTATTTAATAATATTAAAGCATTCGCTTGGACATCTTTAACTACTGATGATGCCTGTAAAGCAATAGAAAAAGCAATTACTCTTACAAAAAACAAGGGAGGAATGGTATTTGCTGCTCCTAGTATGTCAATCATAAAAAATGCTGCGAACTGGGCAAAAATTCTAATTTCCAATTCTGATGTTGTATCAATGAATTTAGAAGAAGCTCAGGAGTTCACAGGTGAGAGTAAAAAAACACTTATGATTAAAAAGTTCTTAGATATGGGAATAAGACTAATTTCTATTACTGATGGTCCTAATGGTTCAATTATATCAGATGGAAAAACTATTATAAATAGTGGGGTTTATAGCGCAGGTAATGTTGAAGATACTACCGGTGCAGGTGATGCGTTCCTAACGGGAATTTTAATTTCTTTTCTAAATAATTTCTCAATCGAAAAAACATCTAAAATGGCTACTGCCATGTCTTTCTTAGAATGTCAAGAAATTGGAGTTCGAGAAGGTTTACCTCAGAGCATACAAGAACTTGAAGATTTCGTAAATAACAATACTATCAAACAAGTTATTTCTGAAATTGTATAATACATTAGATTTTTTTTAAATCATTAAATTTTAATTTTTTAATATATTCTTATTATTAATAAATTTGCGCTCTTAGTATAGTGGTCAGAATCTTTTGGATTAACCACTGATGACTTTTATGCCAGCTTGCCAAGTTGGCGGCCCGGGGTCAATTCCCGGAGGGCGCATATTTAGACTTTAATCTTAAATGGTATATTATTCTTGGAAGAAATTAAGAAATTATATGAAAAATTACATACTGCTTCCGAGGAAGAAAGAGAAAATCTCTGGAAAATAATAATAGAAAAAAATTGAAAAAACTTATATCTCATTAAGATCATCAATAGTCTTAATTCCTTTTGCTAATAATTTATTTATTAATTTTTCTCGAAATTTTGGTAATCTCCATTCATAAAATAATATTGGGAGAATACTAATTGCAACAGAATAAAACGGCGCTATAGTTCCAAAAGGTAGAAATACCATTTCAGTTGAACCCATTCTTGAAATCATAGTAAGATAGATTATAAGAATTATAGATACAATGCTAGTAATTCCACTATATCCCATAATATAACTATTATAAATACGATAAACCCCCTCTATATCAGGTAATTGTCGTTGATCTTCTTTAAGTCTTTTTTTAATTCGGCCACACATAATACCGATATCTTTGAGTAACCATATAGGTGAAAGAATTAACATTAAAAAAGGCAAAATAAAGAATGTTGAGATTAAAAGAAGTCCTAATAAAATAGGAGTCTTTATAATTATGAAGTTTTCATCAATAAATTGTATCATAACGATGCCTATACTTAACGCAAAAAAGCCAAGTATTAAAGCTCGAAAAAATATTCCCTTAAAATTTAATTTTTTTTCATTTTTTTTTAATATAGCATAATTATATCTTTTTATTTTTATAATGCTGTGTAATTTAAAGAAACCATATGCTAAAATAACCGAAAAACATTGGATGAAAACAATCATCAATAAAGGTGAGAGCACAAAAAAGTAAAATATATCAAAAAGACCACTCTCCACAGGAACAAGACGAGTTATATCTGCATAATCATCTCCCACATTTGTTATTACCATAATTAAAATAACTGGTGTTTGAATTAACAGAGATATTAAGATTAATTTTATATTTCTCTTCATTTTTTCATAGACCAAATAAGTAAAATTAAATTCATATAATCAAAATTATCGAGCGTTATTTAATTAAAGAAGGGAGAAATTAAATAAATTCTTAAGAAGTATGTAAATCTTTTTATCATATTCTTATTAGTAGATTCTGACAAGAGAAATTTAAAAAGTATAAAAAAAAAGCAACAAAATACATTTTCAAATTCTATGTCCCTTTTTGGGTATCAAAGCACCACTTATTTTTACAATCTTTAGAACAAAAATTATGTATCGCTGTTGTTTGGCATATATTTATATGTTGCTTAAATCTTTTACTGCGTAATTTTCTACCGCAATAATCACAATCATTATGATCTCTGCTTACGTAAGTTTTAAACAAAGGCTGTTCCTCAGTTAAACCTTCAATAATTTCTTGATAGTTTACTAAAGGCATTCTTGGATAATCAATATGAAATTTCATTTTTAAAAATGAATTGAATTCTGAATACAAGAGATAATAAGGAAGTTCTCTATAAATATATTTGTTTATAAGAAAACATTTTCTTTTTCCTCACATCCATAAAAGTCCTATAGTGAATGCTGTATTTCCTTATTATTTAAATAATATTTAGAAATTGTTAAAATAATAATCAAAAAAAATAGATTCTTTTTATAAGAGAAAAGAAGAACTAAAAAAGTTATTACAAGAATTTTGAAGACTCATTTTTAAAGACATAAAACCTTTTAGGTATCATTTTTTTTTAAAATAGTCTATTACAAAAACTCAAAGTATATAATTATAGAGTGAAATTTATGATAAATCTCAATTATGATATAGATATTGCAATTTTTGAAAGTGATGGAGTTTGCACACGTCATAAAGTTGGTGAAAAATTCAAATATCCAGAAGACAATAGCAAAATCTGCCAATAGTTGTTAGATAGTATGAATTCTATGATTCACGTCCTTAAGTATGGCGGTACGCTTCCGTGGACATATAGCGATACTCCTTATGAAAAGAAAATTGATCCAAATGGAATTACAACTGAATTTGTGCGATGCCCGGATCCCACTGCTAGAATAGTTGCGAAAATTACTAGGATCACAAGTTCAAATGATTAATTTTATATTCCGGAGAGAATACCAATATAATACCCAGAAATATAGAACAAAACGTGAAATGTCTGTTTCACGAACATTTCTATTTTTTAAAAGTTTAAATATGATTTTACCATTTTAATAGTGGTTTCAGCT
>JAUWHL010000287.1 GCA_030605895.1 Promethearchaeota archaeon
TATCAATATAGTCTATCCAATCAATCATATCTAGGGTTTTAGTAAATTCTTCTCCAAACTGCAAGTATTCTCCTAGATGGTTATCCCCAACATATGGAAAATATCCAAATCTCTTAAAAACCTCGAAAGTTAAAGTTGAAAATTCAAATCTATCATCATGTTCATTAAAATATTTCATGGCATTTTTATTAAAAGATGGTATTAAATCTTTTCCTATAGATAAATCCTCTAATCCCAATAAAAATGCAAAGTGATTAAGCCCCGCTACTTTCATTTTCAACTCATTTATAGGCTTTTTAAACAGCTTAGGTAAATGCTCTACCATGAATCCTATTTGATGACATAATCCAATGAATTTTAAATTTTTTACACTTCTTTTAATTGCTAAACATACTCTTGACATAGGATTTGAAAAATTAATGAAAAAAGCATCTGGGCATATTTTCTCAGCATCTCTAACTATCTCAACGATTGGAGGAATTATTCTCCACGCGTGAAATGTACCACCTGGACCACCACACTCTCCTAGGATTTGTGTAGAACCATGTTTTCTTGATATTCTATAATCTTGCCGCCATAATTCCGTTCGATCTCCAACCTCTATTGAATTAATTATGAAATCTGCACCATTCAGTGCTTTAATCCTGTCAGTTGTCCGTTCAAGATTGAATTTGTTATCTCGCTTTTCATTTTCAACCATTAAGAGTTCATAAATCATTTCTAACTTCTCATTATTAATATCATGAAGAACAATTGTTGAATCTCCCAGAACTTCACTTAAATAGATATCATTAAACATGGGTAAACCAAAAGAGGTTGAGCCTGCTCCGATTAATACAATTTTTTTATTCATTTCACTTTAAAACCATGTTATTATCAATTAGCTTAATAATTTAGTTAAAAGTAAAATCAATTTAATAGGTTTTTAAAGGATTCATTCAAACATCCATTATACTTACTTGTCAATTACACGTCTTAATAATCTGACAAATGGGAAAAGAATGGGAAAATTTATAAGGTTATTATTCATATTCTAAATAATGAGTTTTTCACATCATAATACTACTTGTACATGGGCAGGCTATAAGAGAGCCTTTATTATCCCATTAAAGATAGTATTATAAAAGAGAATAAATCAAAACTCTTGACCTCTTTCTTATAATTTTTACTGATTTGTTCTCTTTTATGACTACAACTCATTGGAATTGATTTGAAATAGGTCAATAGTAGATTTGATTCTCCAAGTGAAGGATTCAAAAAAAAATTGGAGGTGAAAACTATTGGTAGAAGAATCAGATAAAATGGATCTGATATTGGATTATTATAAAGATTGGGATTCTTATAAAGCCCCAGTTATGATGTCATTAGATGTCCCAAATGAATTTTCAGAAAGCCTTGAAGCTGAAGATGAGAGAAGACTGAAAGCATTGAGACTGAAAATGAGAAAAAGACTGAGGTAAAAATATTAAGGATCTTCTATATTGTAATAACTTTTTTTTAATTTTTTTTATTTATCAACGTATTAATTCTTTCAATTGCTTCTCTAATACGTTGTTCTGGTTGAGTTAAAGCGAATCTTACAAAACCTTCTCCATATTGACCAAATCCTATCCCTGGGGTGATGACAACTCCTATTTCTATTATTTTTTTTACAAACTCCATACAGCTATTATCACGATATTTTTCAGGAATTTGAGTCCAGACATAAAATGTTGCTTGAGGTTTGTTTGTTGTCCAACCAATATCATTTAATCCTTTAATTAGAATATCTCGTCGCTTTTCATAAATTTTTACCGTTCTTTCAATTATTTCTGGTTTTTTTTGAGATTTATATTCATTTAATCCTTTAATTACTGCTCTTTGGATAAACTTAGGGCAGCCAGAATCAATTTGAGATTTAATCTTTCTTAATCCCTGTATAATATCTTTATTCCCAGCAACCCAACCGCACCGGAATCCAGTCATATTAAACATTTTAGATGCACTATTAATTTCAACATGGTTTTGATCTATTTGTAATATTGAAGGTGCAATATAATCATCAAATGTAAATTCTGAATAAGGATTATCATGAACTATAAAAAAATTATAATCTTGAGCATAATCAACCACTTTTTTCAAAAATTCTTTCGGTGCTATTGCACCAGTGGGGTTATTCGGATAATTTAAATACATCAATTTTGCTTTTTTAAGAATTTTTATATCAATTTCATCTAAATTAGGTAAAAAATTTCTTTCTTTCAATAACGGCATTGAATATGGGTCTGCATCACACAGTTTTGTTGCTCCATTCTCATATACAGGGTATCCCGGATTAGGACAAAGTACTATATCTCCTGGATTTACAAATGCTCTTGCAATGTTAGCTACTCCTTCCTTTCCTCCAATTACATTTGAAATCTCCTCTTTTGGATCTAAATTGATATTAAATCTAATCTTATACCATCTAGCAACCACCTCTCTAAAATCTTCTTCTCCCATACTTGCGGGATACTTCTGATTCTCAGGTTTTTTAACTTGTTTTATTAATTCATTGATGATTAAATCAGGAGTAGCTATATCAGGATCTCCAATTCCCAGAGGAATTAAATCAATCCCTTTCTTTCTTTTTTCTGATAATAATTGTTCTATCTCCACAAAAATATATGTTGGGAGCCTCTTAACTCTCTTAGAATATTCTATTTTCATTTAAAGCACCTATTATTTAAAATTAGGATTAGAAATGTGTTAAAATAATCATTGTATAAATGATAAAAATTTTTCGAAAAAGTAATACAAATTACATTATCAAAAGAAATAAATAAAAAAATAAAAAAATTAGGTATTCCTATTCAGATCTCTCTTTTGTTATCTCATATTCTTTAGGATCCATTGTGAAAAAGGGAAGAAGATCAACATTTATTAGGATTGCCATTATTAAAAAGATAAGCGCATAAGTTCCAAATACGGGGAATCCAGCGAAACTTATAAATAGAATGCTCGTTAGTTGTAATCCTATAACACTCCCTAAATTAACAAAAGAATTACAGGTTGCATAATAAGTACTGTCCATTTCTGGGTATTGCTGAGATTCCTGCCCAATTACAGCTGAAAATGCAGAATTTTTCCAACCAGAGGAACTACCTATAATAAATGCAAATATCATCATAATATACCATGGTACAGGGATTACAAAAAGCAAGAAAGAACCTGTTGTAATGCAAAATGAATAATAAACACTACGTTTTCGAGATTGTAGATCTGCAATTCTCCCTCCAATTATAGCTCCAGCTATAACTCCTAAGCCGACAATAAAAGCAACTAGGGCGTTAGGAGCATATAAGTCAGCATTTCCAATAAGATCGATTTCAGATCCCGTAGCACCAACTAATCCCCATTGAATGAGTATAAAAAGTGGTAATATTACAAATATTACACCATCACTAATTGCATTAAATAATGAAAATCCAAATACTTTCCAATTTTTACGCCTACCAAAAATTACTTTAAGATTTTCGAGTGCATTTACCTCTATAGATTTTTCCACATCTTTAACGAGTAATACTAAAAAGGGAAATACTATCATAACAATCCCTAGAATTATAAAAGAAACCTCTACAACACCTCTCAGACCTAAAAAAAGCATTACAACTAATGGTCCACCAGCAATGATCCCTACAGATCTAAATCCCCAACATATTCCCTGGACTCGTCCAAGTCTTTCTTTAGGATAAAGATCGAGAATGAGTCCATCAATTGCAGTGTCTCCCATTGCTACACCAATAACAATCATAATACCCAGAAGTGTTATCATTAACATAGCATTATCAGGTGTTAATACAAAAGGTACTAATATCCAGAGTAAACCCGATATAATCGAAGGGAAGATTATCCAAGGTTTTCTTCTGCCCATCTTCTTTAAACCAAATTTATCAGAAAGTATCCCATAAATGAATTTCACTCCAAAAGGAAGAAGAACCATTGACATAACTAAAGAAATCTCACCTACATCTAACGTTGTAATTAGTTGTAATAAATAGATTGGTATAATTGTGGTGAAGAACGACTGTGTAATGCCTTGAGTGAAATAATTCAATGAAAAGATTCCGATATATCGCTTTTTTAATTCTACTGTACTTTTTTCCATAAGTATTATTAAAAGAAATAATATAGTTTTTTAGTGAATAAGGATTTAGAAGTTAATATTATTTTTATACTTAATATTTTTATGTAGAGCGTTGAGTTCTTCAAAGGAAAATATTCTCTTAGAGTATATAAATATCATTTTAAGAATATACATAAAAACTTAAGTAAAATAGGAAAAGACAATTTTATTTTTATGGAGGATAATCTCTCCTTATTTGGAGTTCACGTTTAAAGAATTTAATTTGATTTATTATAAATTTAAGGGTCGTGGTAGTAATTGGTTTCCAAATTTGTGTAAATGATCTTCTAAAAGATTTATCGAAAGCTCTATTCTATCTATTCTAGCTTGGACTTGACTTAACATAAATTTATCTCTCCTTAAACCCATGTTCTTATGTTAATCTGTGTATAAGAATAATTAATTAAAAAATTATGAGAGTCCTAAGATTTTGTGGATTCTTGCTATGAATTTTAATATGTTTAAAAATTGTGGTTTTAGTAAGAATTCTCATAATGTAATTAAATCATCAAAATTTTACTCAATTATAACAATATAAGAAACCTTAAATGAGGATATCTTAAAAATGCATGATAAAATCTGGTATAAGCTTTCACGTGTAATTATTAAAGCAGGAAAAATGCCATTTCCAGTAACTGATACTTTAATTGAGTTATTACAAAATATAGTTACAGAAGAGCAAGCTAAATTTATTATCAAGGTATATAATCGAAAACCAAACATGAATCTTGATGAAATTAAAAAGAAATCAGATTTAGATGATGACACATTACTGAAAATGTTGGATAAACTACAATATAATGGAATAATAGTGGGTACCCAAAGCGAGTCAACAGGGATTACTGTATATCGATTACAACCTCCATTTCCTGGCATGTTTGAGTTTCAATTAATGCGCCCTGGGGAGGGTGAACGGGAGAAAAAACTTGCTCGACTATTCGACACAATGTTCAGAGAAATGGGTAAACTTACATCGAATATTTATGAATCCTTAATTCCTCAATATAAAAATTTTCCTCCAATAGATCGAGTGATACCAGTAGAGAAAGAAGTAGATTCTGAATCAGAAATTATTTTAGCCAAAGATGATGTAAAAAGAATCATTGATAAATATGATGATATTGCTGTAGCTCTTTGCTATTGCCGTCATGAGAAAGATTTAATTGATGAACCTTGTGAAATAGATGCTCCAAGAACAAATTGTTTCCTTTTTGGTAAAACTGCTAAATTTTGTATTGAAAAAAATTTTGCTAAATCAATAACAAAAGATGAAGCTTTAAAGGTATTAAGAGAAGCTGAAGATGCGGGCTTAGTTCATAAAGCATTTCATATACATCAAGACTCAGAAAGAGATTTAGAAGCAATTTGTAACTGTTGCAATTGTTGTTGTGGTGTATTTCAACTTTTTAATAAAGGAGTAACACCATTTTATACAATTTCTAACTATTTAGCTGAAGTAAATGATGATGCTTGTATTGGGTGCGGAACTTGTGTAGAGAAATGTCCAATGCATACAATTGCTTTAGAAGATGGTTTAGTAGTAGTAAGGGAAGAAAATTGTATTGGTTGTGGTGTTTGTGCCCATCATTGTCCTGAAGGGGCAATACATTTGAAAAATGTTGGTCCGAGACATGTTTTTATTCCACCAAAAAAAATTAAAGTAGGATAAAATAAACTATTTTTTATTTTTCAATTATCAATAGTAGACTCAATTTATGGTTGTTCATATAACTTATCACTGTAATAATGAAATCTTAGAGTGGCAATGGGCTTCAGATAATGATTTAATGCCTTATCCCTACTTTACTTCTTGTTATTTAGTAGATGGTCTTCTTATTGATACTGGTGCTCCAGGTGGAGAAAATGATCTTAAGAAATTTGTCAATTCACTCAACTCCAATCAAATGATTGATAAATGTTTCATTACACATACACATGAGGATCATGCTGGTGGGGCTAGCATGTTAAATACTGAATTCGGTATACCAATATATGCTAGTGAAAAAGCAGTAGATCTTTTAAAAAAGGGTAATATATATCCTAAATATCGTCAAATGGTATGGGGGCAAAAACTATTACCTGCTAGGGCAATAGTTATTGATAAACCAATAATAACTAAATCAAAAAAATATAAATTTAGATTATTTCCTATGAAGGGACATGCTCCAGAACTAGTTGCTTTAATTGAAAAAGATCAACAATGGGTTTTTGTTGCTGATGCTGTACAACCAAAATATAAAATGATCTTTGGTAAAAACAGTGATATTCAAGAGGATATATCACTAATATATCAATCTCTATCTAAATTGTATGAATTTACAGAGAATATGAATGATTTACTTATTTTTTCTGCTGGGAATGGAATATTGCAGGGGAGAGAAATTTTAATAAAAAAAATGGAAGAAATTGAAAACTTACATATAAAAACCCATGAATATCATAGAAAACTTCTGAAAGAAGGATATTCTGGAAAAAAACTGATAAGAAAAATAATAAAGAATCTATTTGGAAAAGAAAGTATTATAGGGCAACTAACTCAAGGTGACCTCTCACGAGAAAATCTTATCGTTTCCTTACTTAAATGGGAAAAAAAAGGTATTTAATTTGCTATCATAACTTTCTAGGAACTTTTACTTCAAGATCAGATATAGAATAAGAGTGACATAGATGGAAGTAGTTAAATTTTTTATCCGCTGCACTCCTCCAATCACATACAGGACTTATATTTATGATACTTGTTGAAGAAATCTTTTTACTGTAGCTTGTCTTATAAATTTCTTTTTCTTTAAATAAATCATAAGTATATTTTCTAACATTTCAGCTTTATATTTTTCATTTCTGCATTTACCTAGAGCTGAATAACCCATCCCACGTTGTAAATAGTTAGAAGTTGCAACTTTATACCATTTATCATTTTTTATTAATTTACCATCAATAGTGATGGTTTTAATTTTTGATAAGGGTTCTTCATCGGGATCATAAAATATTCGAACATTACTAGAAACTTGTACATTACCTAGCCAAGTTCCCTTGAATCCCCTGCCGGTTCCATCCTTCATTTGATATTCGGGAAGTAATGATTGTTCTAAAGTAGAGATAATATCTCCCCCTTTTAATTCAATTAATGTCGGATTTAAAGGAGAAGGGCATATTCCATGTAACACTAATTTTGTAACGACTGGTTGTTCGAGACTGTGGTTCAAAACACCACTATTAATAATTCCTAATTCAGCATTTAAAAAATCTTTTAGTCCATCAGCTAAAAGGTTTCCTAATTCACTTTCTTCTGTAAAAGAATGTGTTAAAAGTCTTTCAATTAAATATAAAGGTCGAGCTAATCTCTTTTGAGCAATATCATAATTCCGAAGAATCAATTGTTTAATTTTGTGGTTTGGTATATTATTACCGACAGGAATCAATCGATTCTGAAAACTCTGAATTTCTTTTTGTTTTAAATCGTAAGTAACCATTAATTCACCAATACATTTCCCATGATGATTAGCTTGACAAATTATTACACCATTTTCAGAATAATTCTTATCAATCGCAGTATGAGAATGCCCACCAATTATAACATCAATATTTTCTATTGTTTTAGCAAGCTCTTGGTCTAAGTTAAAACCAAGATGAGATAAAACAAGGACAAGATCGTAATCATTTCTATTAACTTCTGAGATAACTCTCTTTACTTCTGCTATAGGATCTTTCACTAAAAGATTAACTAGATTATAAAATTCATTATAGGCAACAGTTACGCCAATTATTAAAATTCTTAGATATCCTAATGTAAAAATTGTATAGTCTTCTAAACCTTTTAGTTTCTTTCCTTTTATATCATAAATATTACATGTAACTACAGGAAAATTAGATGATTTACAAATAGATTCAATTACCTCCTTACCCAAAAATCCTTCACAATGCCCTAAAACTCTTGCTACACAACCAACTTCGTTTAACATTTCAGAACTAATCTTCCCATTGGTTCCAATTGTTTCTATACCAGTAAGATCTACGTTATCGCCAGCATCAAAAAATAATGTATTTATATCTTTCAATTTATGTATTATAGAAGCAATTTTCGCAAATTCTTCATATCTGCCATGGAGATCATTAATGTATAATATTTTGAATTTCAAAATCTTATTTAATCAAAATTCACATATCGATTTATATCAATAATGATCGCGAATATAAAAAATTTTGACAAAAATGCGTTAATATGTTAGAATTTTAAGAAATTAGATGATATAGAACAAATTTTTAGACTAGATTATTAATTATAATTTCTGAGATATCTCCAGAGTATTCTGCTGTCCTCCTTATACTGTCAATAATATATCCTATC
>JAUWHL010000158.1 GCA_030605895.1 Promethearchaeota archaeon
AGAAATGACTTTCAAGGAACTCGTCCTTAACGGTCCTTCAACTCTCGTTAAAGGATTGAGCTTCAGGGATGAAAATGGGGTTGTTTATCATAATCCAGACCGCGAGAAGATAATCGATCTCGACATGCTACCCTTTCCAGATAGGAATTTGCGCCCAAATAATCCCATCTTTAATAGGCACGAGGTCGTAGTTACATCACGTGGTTGTAATGGTGCTTGTACGTTTTGCGCAAATAATACTGTTCATGGTCGATGGCGAGGTCGTTCACCGGAAAATGTTGTTGCAGAATTGAAAATGTTGTATGAAAAAAATCCAGACTTATCCACAATCCATATATGGGATGCAAATTTTATGCAAGATGGTGAAAGAGTAGCCAAGATCATTGATCTCATCAAGGAGAATGACATTCACTTTAAATACTTCTGTGAAATGCGCGTAGATCATATAAATAAGCATCCCGATTTAATTAAAGGATTATCAGAAATAGGAATGGAATGGATTGCAATTGGTATCGAGAGCCCTAATCAAGAGCGATTAAAGAGATTGAAAAAAGGGATTACTATTTCTGGTGTGGAAAGAGCTATAAAATTATTGAAAGATAATAACATTAAAATTGTTGGGTATTTAATGATAGGCGATTCGGACGAGACAGTGGAGCAAATGAAAGAATATCCTGTATATGCAACGAGAGTTGGCGTGGACAAGATCATGTTAGCCATACAGACACCACATCCAGGAAGCTTATTGTACAAGGAGATGGAGAAGGAAGGAGCAATAACTTCATATGAATGGGAAAAGTACGATATAGGTCATTCAGTAGGTAAATTGAAATATATGACGAACTATGAATGCGAGGTTCTCATGGATTGGTGCTGGGGAAAGTATTATAGCCCTGAATGGGCATTTTCACGTGAGAAATCACTAAAAGAAGCGTTTTTTAATTATTTAGCCTTTGTTTGGATTGGTTATCCTGGCTTTTTCATTCATGCACGGCCTAAAGAAACCGTCGAAGAGAATTTGAAAGCCTATATCTCAGCAATGCGAGGTTATTATGATTTTAGCAAGTATGAATATACGGATGCATATTATCTTGATGACTTAAGGGGATGTAATTTTCAATTAACTTTTCGTTTCAGTGATGGAGATAACATTTCTCTAGTGGCTTCAATAGATAAAAACAGTAAGCTATTGATTGAAATATTTAATGGAAAGAGAAAAGATATGTTTCTCGATTTTACTATTAAATCAAATGATTTTATTGATATTCTTAGATATTTACCCCTGCAAATCACCTCGCTCGTGCATTGGGCGGGTTTCAATTTTAACAACTTGAATGCAAATATTCAAGTTTTCAAAACCTTCTCATCCATGTTTCTAAAAGCAGTTAGTTTGAATACGATAAATTATAAAAAAATATTAAAATATCTGGTTGTAGGAGCAAAATTTTTCCCTAAGAAATTTTATGAACTAATTAGAGAAGAAATCCCAATTTTCAACAATAAAAAGAGAGTTGGAGCATATAATGGCAATCTGAGGAAGAATTTGGCATATTCTGTGAAAAATATTTTATATAAAGTAATGATGTTTCCTTTCACGGTTCTCGTTCCTGTCGAATAAAATCTGCTGAATTTTCACTTATGATATGTTTATGACAAGCAATCATATATTTATTCTGTAATACACAATCAGTTAGATCTCTATCAATTAGGAGAAATTTCTCTGCAGAATGAATAAAAGGGCGAAGAAATCTGACTTTTCTACACTCAATGTTAATAGAAACATTATATATTATTAAACAAAGCATTTCTGAGTAATGCTAACGTTTTCAAGGTGTTGATTAGGGATAATATTATTTCTTTATCCGTTTTTTTTAACCTCTTCTTCTCGTTTCTATAAAAATAAGCCGGTTTTATCATTTTTAATATCTATAATAATTCTGATTATCTATACTTTTATAGATAATTATTAAAATCAGAAGATCATTCTTTATAATGTTAAAAATAAGAAGTAATTATGAAAATTGAATAAAGTATGGTAAAAACAGAAGAAAAAGATTATTGGAATAAAGAAGAAATCGTCGAAAGGTTAAAATGGTTTACTGTTGGTATCTGTGCTATAAACATTATGATAACTATTGGGATGATTAATCTTTTAGTTTACTACAATCCGTTCCATCTTTTATCAACAATAGTTGGAATATTAATAGGTTTTCTTGGTGTTAGATTTTATAAAAAATATAAAAAGAAAAAATGAATCAATTGAGTCTTTATCGATTTAAAAAATAATAAAGAAAAATATAATTAGATTTAGAATATTTTATTGGAATTAAGAAAAAAATTCATAAATTAAATGGACGATTTTAAAACAAAATTAAAAAAATAATCTTCAAATTCATTTAAGAAAGAATTGTTACTTCTATCAAATTTTGAATGATCAAACCATTTAAAAAACTTTGAGTGAAAGTTCGATCTCTTTTTACCATTATAATATTTATTAAAAGAGTGTTCATAATCAAATAATAGCATGCTATTCAATTCAGCAATATTAGATTTCTGAAAGATCAATGAATTATCTGAGTCAAACATTTTCTAAAATCCCTCTCTCAAGTTTTATCATATTATAAGCACTTTTTAAACAATCCTCAGCATCATCTACAATTGAATTAATAATGCTTGCAACACGTTCAATCTTATTCACAAGTCCACAGCTCTGTCCCAAAAGTACAATTCCATCATCAACATTTCCATTATAAGCTTTTTCTAATTTTACTACGCCTTCCCTTACAACCTCCATTGATGTTTCCTCAGCCCGCTTTTCAGCTTTATTTGAAACTACTGTATTATTATCCGCGTATTTATTTTTCCATACCCTAGCAGGTCCAAATACCCCTGTTACTAATTTAGTATCAGAGATGACTGAATTTTTAACGATATTCTTATAATTTTCATGGAATTCGCATTCATTTGATGCAATCAGTCTAGTTCCCATTGAAATAGCTCCAGCTCCCATAGCTAATGCTGATGCTAATCCTTCACCAGTAGCATAACCTCCACTAGCAATCACAGGTACTTTTGGCAATTCTTTTCTAATTTGTTGTAATAGAATTAATGTACTTGTATTATCATAAGATTGATGCCCTCCACCTTCATGTCCAGTTGCAACGACACCATCGACACCATCCTTTACTACTTTTTTGGCTAGTTCTAAAGAAGGAATTACATGAAAATGCTTTAAATTTGAATTATTTTTTAATGTCTCAAAGTGTTTATTAAATAATAGTTTTGGAGATCCCGCGCTAGTAATGAAATAATTACATTGTTCCCTTATTTTTGGATTATTCAATATAAATCTTGGAATTTGCCGGCATAATTTTATTGCATCTGGTTGTAGTTTAGCTGTTCTGATATTTAACCCGAAAGGCTTATCAGTATATTCAACCACATATTTCATACTTTCTTTTATTTCATTTATTGAAACAGTATTATTTAATGTAATATGGCTTAATACACCCAAACCACCCGCTTCTGAAACTGCAACTGTTAGTTTCGTGGTGTAAAAAGGCCCCATAGGAGCTGCGACAATAGGATGTTTAATGCCTAACATTTCAGTTATTTCTGTTTTAATTACCATTTTCTCCGACCTTTTTTTATTAAATTTTTCGTTATATTTTATTAAGTGAACATCTATTCAGTGTAATATTTGTTTGACTTAATAGATATTTAGTTGAATAATCTGCATCATATATAAGTTTAATCAATTCGCCAATATTGGTATAATGTGTATATTCAATATGAGATTTATGGGGGATCTTTAAGGGTTTAAGAAATTTTTCAAATAAATTAAAACTTTGAATGAACCGTCATTCAAAATCTAAGTAGATGCAATATTTGATTTAATCTGAGTTATTAAAAAAAGTAATCCATTTTAATAAATCAAATATTAATAATAAATTCATTAAATTATTTATTGCTAAAAATTTAATTCCCATTGTTCTTCTGTTAAATCTTGCCCCCAGATATGATGATTTTTAGATTCAATTAATTGAAATCCGTTCGTAGAGTATAATCTTCTAGCGATTATGAGATCACTAAATGTCCCTAAAATTACTTTTTGATAACCTTGAGACTTGCTGAAACTAATAGCTTCATGCATTAGTTTTGTTCCGATTCCCTTATTTCTTATATGAGGTTCTACGAGAAGCCAACGTAGTTGCGCAGTTTTGTTGTCTTTTTTCACAATGGCAATTGAGCCAACAATTTCAGTTCCTTTCTCAACAATCCACAGATGATCTTTAGCTGGATCATAATTTTCAATGAATTCTGCCATATGTTTAGCCACATAAGCTTCAAAGGTCTCATCAAGTTGATATTCATTTGCATAAATCACTCCATGTCGACATGTGATATACCCAATATCTCCTGGTTTATGAGAACGTAAACTGTAAAATTCTGATTTTACTTTTTCATCTTTTAAAATACTCTCAATTGTCATCATCCCAGTTACAAGTCTATCTTGATCCTCATTTTTTAGATTAGTAAGGAGTGTTTTTATCTGCTCATTTGCTTTCTCCTGAAGTTCTGAAATCACTTGTTGTCCATTAGATGTTAATGAGAGTAGTTGTTTGCGCATATCCTCGTTTGAGCGTTGTTTGTCGATTAAGTTTTTCTCTTCAAAACCACTCAAAATTCTGCTGAGATAGGCGGGATCTAAATTAAGTAGTTTAACAAGTTCACTCGCAGTTGTGGTTAACAGACGGTTAAGTTCAAACATTATTCTCACTTCCGTTAAAGAATAATCACTTTTTAATAACGTTTTATCTAATAGTCCTAAAAAATTGGTATAGAAACGATTAAAACTTCGCATTTTTCCTATTCTCTCTATACCTTCATTCATAATATTAAGTTATATTAAATGATTTTGTCAATTTAAATCTTGATAGAATCAACTAAATATTTGACAATATCAAGTAATTATTTTAATTTTTTTCTTATTTTAAAATGCTTGATCTCGTCTTAGAATTTATAATCTTGATGAGAGAAAAGGAATTAAGCTTTTTTTTTCGATTAGATCTTTTAGAATGATAATAGCAATAGGATTTACATTTTTCATAATATTAGGAATCGATCTAAAGATCGTAGAAGAGTTAGAGCTCATTAAGCTTAAGTTATACTTATATTCAACAGACTCATTAATTGCTATATCTTCAGAAGAAATCTCGCATCAATACTGTCATAGAGTCTGTATTAAGAACCTTTTAATATTTCAATAATTTTTTGTATCTTTTCATTAATTGTATTTAATAATTCAATGATGTTCTGTTTGTTATCTTCAGATAAACTTATTTTGGGGATCAATTTTTCAATTTTAGCTTTGGAGGGAACAATTGGAGTTTCTTTTTTAATGGTCTTGATTTTTGACATTAGAATCTTTGCTTCTGCTGGATGAAAACCCCTTTTTTCACTATTCCTGACATACCTCATATCTTCTAAAACTTCGGAAACGGGCATTGAGTCCAATCCAAAAGTATCTAGGAATTCTTGAAGCTCGTCACCTTGATCAATTGAAACTATTTTACAGCTTTTATGCAAATTTTCGCGAATGTCCATTGCTACGCGCGAACTTATGAATCTCTTCTTAACTGGGGATGCTGAACCTTTCCAAATATAAATTCGATTTAAATCTTTTCTTAATATAACGAGTACTTGTTTGGAATGCAGAATTGATTGTAACATCTGTGGTGTAACATCTTCTATCCGTTTTCTTTCGCCTGTATCCTCTACCTCAAAAACCAAGAAATCTTCAACGTCTTCTACTAACATTTTTAACAATATAATCCATAATTTTTAACTAAATAGTAAATAAGAGATGTGCTTTTTTAAAATTATTGTTACGCGTTTTCAAAGATTCTAATTTGAATTTTGGGATCTTTTTTCCAAGAATTAGGACTTAATTTAATAATTGGACTCCACTTGATTGATTAAAGAGTTTTCATAACTCTTATTAAAAGAATAATATATGTCGAACAAGGAGTTGTTAAAATGAAAAAATCAAAATTACAAGATCTAATTATTACAAACCTTCCTAAGAATGATATTAACCAAAAATTTATGGACTTTTTTAATCAAAATCAAATTAAGATAAAAGAAATGAATGATAATATAATAAGGGGGATGTATGGATCTAGGTTAAAGGCTCACACAAGAGGTATCCTTGCGGAACCCTCGATTTTACCAGTAAAAATATCAATTAATTTACTTGATAAAGGGAACGGTACAGAATTACAAGTTCTAATGAAGGAAGGTTTCATAGGAATACCCCCGATAACCCTTAATAAGAAATACCCATTGATATTTGCACGATTAATGAATAACCTAAAATTGCAATTCTTTAAAGAAAAATGCCCTAAAGAAGAAATAAGTAAATGTAATAATTGTAGTAAGGTTATTTTTGATGAAAATCAGAGATTCTGTGAGATATGTGGTTATGAATTAATAAAAATCTAATATTTTTTTTTTGAGTGTTGTATTGCTGTAACCCATTCTCGAACATCCTTAACTTGTAAGACATTTTTCATACTTTCGCCTTCAATATTAAATATCTTGTTCCACTTTTTTTGTATCTGAATAGTTATTATATTACTAACCACAATAATAAATGTAAATAAATCAAGTCCAACTAGGATCCAATTTAACATAATACTACCTAAAAATAAAAGAAAGGTAAGAAAAGCTGATAATGCTATTTTGATAATTACTAATTTTATAGGAATACCCATTTTAAACGATTTTTTTAATAGTGGATTACCCTCTTCGCATCCTAATTTAATTCCTATATTAGTTGTTAGAATATCTAAAATTTGAAGAATTATCAGAAATATACCTAGAATTATCATATTATAATTACCCCTAAATCCATATCAAATGGGAAAAACCTTAACGTATTAATGGAAAAAGAATTTAAATTTAAAATATAAGGTTTTTTAAGAATATGTTGCGAGGGAACAAATTAAACTATAAGAAATAATTTTAAATATTAATAAAAATTGCTATAAAAATAATTAGATTCTCTTTAATTTTTATTTTGAGAAATTTCCTTCCCTGATTTTATTGATCTCTTTTAAGTTTTAGTTTTATTTTAGTATTGACGAGAATATTTCCTTTTTCTTAAAAATATATTAAAAGTTATTCTAAGGACTTTTTTTATTTTTACTATTAATAGACTGTTATTATCTTAATGCTTCTCCGCATTTTGTGCAGAACTTCTCGATTCCAACCCTTCTATTTCCACAATTCTGACAAAACATACCACCATTTGATACAGGAACTTGATTAAACATTCTATCTGAATAGAATTTTGCGATCCTTCGAGATCTGATTAATGAATAAATACAGAGAATTAAGAGAACAATAAAAAACGTATAATAGGGTAACATAGTTACCAGCATCCTAATAAAATAATCTATATCTTGATAGTCATAAGGCTCGAAAATCCAATAGAAAATTGAATAAACGAAGGACCATGTTGTCATAGAAAGAATACAAATTCCTACTAATGATAGGATAAATACGATCACCGCTTGCTTCTGGGTAATTCTGAAACCAAACCATGTTATTTTATCTTTACTCATTTATCTCCCTCCGATTTAGAGATTGTAAATTATTTATTAATTATTATCTAAACTGTAAAAAACAC
>JAUWHL010000255.1 GCA_030605895.1 Promethearchaeota archaeon
AATTATAACCAATATTAAAAAGTTAGGAGAGAAGTCACTGATAAGAGATTATGATGATGAACAAGTTTATCAATATACAAATGGCATGATTATTAAACAACATGAATATTCTGCTATTGATGATATTTCCAGTACTGATGGGATATTTTGCATTTTCGATACACGCGGTAAAGGACAAATTGAATCAAATTGGAGAGATATTATTGTTAAAATTATAGAAAATGCAAAAGAAAATGTAGTAATTCTAATTGGAATTAAAGTATCTGAAAGTAGTAATTGGTCAGAGATAATTGAACAACTAAATGTTGATGATCACCTTGATCATAAAGCAATTGACCTATTTTTCTTTAGAATTGGAACTGACTTTCGCTTAGATATATTTGATCAATTGAAAGTAATGGTGTCTGCTATAAATGATAAATATTAACCATTAATCTTGACAAAATTCTGTGGAAGCATATATTTCTAGAATAGGATGCTTCGCTTGGAAAAAAGGCATTTCTAATTCATGAATAAAAAATACAGAATATACCTATCTTTTATAAAAACCTATTAATTATTTTATGATTACTTCAATTTTTTATCTGATTTTTTAAGTTCAATTTTCTCTTTATCTAGAAAAAAGGATTTCACAGGTTTTGAACGATCTATGGGAGTATTACACACCCAACAAACATTTTCTAAATCACTCAACGCTCGTGCACAATTTTCACAATAAATCGCATCACATTTACAAATATAGGTAAAACCTAACGCTTCTCCTTTGCACACTAAGCAAACTTTTTTATCTTTATGGACTGTAACCGTTTCTTCACTAATTTGAGTAGATACACTTAACCCTTTGCGGATTATACGTTTAATTTGATTGTTTAATTGGCTCAATTCTATACGTTCGCTTATAGGTGCTTTCATTTTTTTTAATCTTTTCCAGGTGTCTAATTGTTTTATCAATTCTTCATGCTCGTTTAAAATAGTTTCAGCTAACCTCCTAAGATCGTGTCTTTTAGCTATTTGATGAGCTTGAATTAAAAGTCGCCGAGTTTTTTTTATGTCAAAAGTAAGTAATGATATTCTGGCTTGTAATAGATAAGTTTCGCATAATAAAATATAGGATTGGTTTTTTTCAGCGAAATCTAGCAGTTGATCAATATACGGTTGTATATCATCCAATATTTCTAGATCATTGGTTATACGGAGTTCGATTAAAAATAGATCACAGAGGTGTATTAAAGCACCGAGATTAAAATGAGTAGAAATCTGTTCTTCAATAATTTGTTTTAATAATTCTTCTGACTTTGCCCTATTGTGAGTTCGGGTACTAGTTTTTAGTACTAAAGCTAAACAATAGCGACAAGAAGCATTAGCAAAATCATTATTTACTTGGCTGTTGAATCTCTGGAACTGCTCTAAATGATTCTTTGCTTGTGGGATATCACCCGTTTCAATAAGTGTTTCAATTAGGTTCATAAAAGCTATACTTATATACCAAGGATTTCCAATTTTTTCTTGAACTTTCAAAACTTTCTTATAAATCTCTAAAGATTGCTCAATTTCACCCTGTTCGAGATATATATTAGAAATATTAGCTAAAGCTGCTGCTAGGAATTCATTATCATTCAGTTCCTCAAAGATTGATAAACTATCTTTATAATACTTAAGGGCACGATCAAGTAAACCTTTTTGAAAGTAAATGTTTCCAAAATTGATAAGATTCAGTGCTAAGGGAAAGCGAACGCTCTTCACATTAACTTCTTCTACGAGTGCTTGGCAACGTTCCGCAGCCTTTAAACCTAAGTCCAAATCACCTTTATACCACGTATATACATTTCCTATATAACCAAGTGATTCAATGATTTCCTTCTTATTCCCAAGAGTCTCTCGCAATGTTAAGCTTTGCTTTATGTGCTTCAATGTTTTATCTCCATCACCTTTGTAAAAAAAAATAATTGATTTTACAACTGCAAGTGACGCTTCTCTTTGCATAAGCTCATTTTGTGATATTTGAGTTATACTCTTTAGTAATCTTTCCCCTTGCAAAATTATATCAAGAGCATCATCTAATTTTTGAAGTCTCACTAATGCATTACCCATAAGGATAAGCGCGTCAACAGAATAGATATCCAATCTCAATTCTTTACTCATTTGATAAGCTTTTTCTGCGAACTTAAAACCTTCTTCAAATTGGGATAAATTAATTAAAAGTGAACTCTTAAGGAGAAAACATGAAAGTTGATCATTATCATTAAGGTCATTCTTTTTCTCAAAAGTATTCACTTGTTCGAGAGCTTCTTTAAAATCCCCTTCATCTGCCATTTTTTCTGCTTGAATTAAATCTCTATGTTTCACTCTAGACATTATTTAGCCCCCATGATTATGAGTTTGATAAGCTTGAAAATCTGTATAGATAAAAGTTAAATTAAATGGACTTGCTTAGCATGCATTTATTTTTATATCTAATTAAAATATTAAGATATTAGCTCTAATAAATTTAATGAAAGAATAATTTGAAGTATTAACTAATGTTGTCTGCTATAAATGATAAATACTATTTTTTGAAAGATTAACCAATTTATCTACTAAAATTGGTAATAGATATTTATTTTCTAATCTTTTCAAGCTCATAATTCTAAAATTGAGAAAAATCTCAGATCTAATGCCTCAGAACAATATCTCTCGGCTTTCTTCTCAGACATCGCAATTTTGTCGATCGGATAAAATTATTAACCGAAACATACTCTAACAGAAATTTACCATAATCTTTATATATTTATATTAAGTATTATTAGTTAAAGAAGTTTAAAGTTAAATTTAAAAACTTCATAAAAAAATATTGGTTGATAATCCTCAAAAATTGAGGAGATTACCGAAACAATTAAAAAGTGGAGGAATAAAAAAAATGGCAAAAAAAGTCTTCGCGTGGTCTCCTGTACGTAAATTAATGAAAGATAATGGTGCAGAGATGGTTGCTCGAGATGCAGTTGATGCGCTTATCGATTATTTAGAAAAGCTAGCTAAAGGAATGACAAATAAAGCTCTTGAGATGACACGCCACGCTGGTAGGAAGAAATTAACTCTTGGAGATATGGATTTGGCTATGACAATAGTCTAATTTGTATTATTAATATTTAATTATAATACCTCTTTTTTTTTTTACTTTATTCAAATTTATTCAAAACGTAATTAAAACCTAATTTTATTTTTAGAAATAAATTATTTAATTTCATTTCTACTACTCTAATTCTCATTTAAAGTTAACAAAAAGTTCCGTCTAGATACTCACCTTATTTACTCGATTAAAGAGTGAATATCTCTAAAGATTTCAACATTGTTTTGAAAGTAATCCAAAATACTCCTACAATTTGCGAAATTTAATATAAGATGACCTATTTAAACTATTATAGCAAAACCAAATATATCGTTGTTATAAAAATGTCTGAAGTTAAAGAAGATAAAGTTTTTCCGTTTATAGAGGGAGAAAATGTTTCTCTTTGCCCATTAAATATGGATCACATTAATCTATATACTAAATGGAAGAATGATCCGCAAGTTCGTAAATATGATTGGAATAAATTTCCTCAAACCATTGAAGAAGTAAAAAAATCATTTGAACCTAAAAAACAAGACGTAAAAGTAGAACTCTTTTTCGAAATATGGCATAATAATGATAAGAAACCTATAGGATTCATAGGACTACCTCATATTCAATGGTTTACACGTAGTGCATATATATTTTATCTTGTTGGAGATACTAATTATTGGGGACAAAATATTGCAACAGAGGCAGGAAAATTAGTAGTTAATTATTGTTTTAGTGAACTTAATCTACATAAAATAACCGCTCGAACTGTTTCTCCAAATTTGGCCTCTAGACGAGTAGCGGAAAAAATTGGATTTACACATGAGATAACTGTTAAAAAAGAAATATACCTTAATGGTGAACACATAGATATTTTAGAGTATGCTATTTTTAAAGAAGATTGGATGAAATCTCAATAACCATCAATAAAAAATTTATTTTTATGAACGAGGTTAATAAAATGGCAGAAAAAGAAAAATCTACTGATGAAGATATTCCAGAAGTCTTTCCTTTTATTAGAGGTAAAACAATTGATCTATGTTCACGGAATTCCAAATATGCAAAATTGTATGTTAAATGGAAGAATAGTCCTAAAGTTCGAAAATATTCTCGAAATGTAGTACCAAGATCTCTAGAGCAAGAAAAAAAAAAATTTGAGAGGAGAGGTGAAAGGTTTAAAGATACCATATCCTTAGATATCTGGCATAAGAAAGATAAAAAACCAATAGGTGAGTGTGGGTTAGGATGGATTAATTGGGTCAATGGATGGGCAAATGCTTTTCTTTCTATTGGAGAGCCAGAGTATTGGAATAAAAATATCGCAACTGAAGCTACTGAATTGCTTGTGGAATACGCTTTCAATGAATTGAATCTTAATAAATTACAAGGTGGAGCTGCCGTTGAAAATATAGGTTCATGGACAGTTGCTAAGAAAATTGGATTTAAACTTGAAGGAATACGAAAAGATACGATGTATATTGATGGAAAATATATAGATTCCAAAACACAGTGCTTGTTAAAAGATGATTGGTTAAAATCTAGAAAAGTAGAAAATAGGTAAAACAAATTTTATTGAGGTTAAATTAATCAGATGGAAGAAAAAGAAGTTTCTATCTTCATTGATGGAGAAAATATATGTTTATTGCCTCAGAGTTCAGACCACATCGATTTATATGTGAAATGGTTAAACGATCCAAAAGTACGTAAGTATTCTAGAAATTTTATTCCTGTAAGAGTGGAAAATGTGAAAAAATGGTTTGAACCTCGCGAACGAGGAATACCTAATTTTATAGGATTTGAAATCTGGCATAAAAAAGAAAAAAAACCAATAGGTCAGTGTGGGTTAGGATTGATTAATTGGGTCAATGGATGGGCTAATGTAGGACTTACAATCGGAGAACCAGATTATTGGAATAAAAATATTGCTACTGAAGCTACAGAATTAATACTTGAATATGCTTTTAATGAGTTGAACCTGCATAAATTACATGGAGGCGTTATCGTTGATAATATTGGCTCATGGAATATCGCAGAAAAAACGGGATTTATTCTGGAGGGAATTCAAAAGCATGAGTCTTTTGTAGATGGAGAATTTCGTGATTTAAAAAAATACCGCATATTAAAGGAAGATTGGTTAGAAAGAAAAAAAGAATAAAACAATATTTGGGTGTTTATATTATTAATTTCAATCAAATATGAAAATAAATAAGAATTTGTAAAGAAATGAAAGAAAAGAAAGAAAAGAAAAAAATATATTCCGTTCCCTTCTTAGAAGGAAATATTGTTGATTTATGTTCGATTAACTTAGAACATTTAAATTTATATAATAAGTGGAGTAATGATCCCGATGTTCGTAAATACTCAAGAAATATTATTCCGTGGAATTTAGAAGAAGTAAAAAAATGGCACGAACAACAGAAAGAAGGTATAAAAACAAATGTAATGTTCGAAATTTGGCACAAGGAAGATGATAAACCTATTGGAACAGCAGGATTAAGTGATATTAATTGGTTTAATAGAAATGCTAATTTATATGTTATCCTTGGAGAACCAGAATATTGGGGTCAAGATATTTCCCCTGAAGTTAGCAAATTGCTGATTGATTACGGATTTGAAGAGCTAAACTTCCATAAGATTTATGTGGGAATTTATTCACCTAATAAAAGATCTTTACGAACGGCAGAAAAAATTGGCTTTAAGTACGAAGCAACACTTAAGGAACAGATTTATATTGATGGAGAATATGTTGATGAAATAAAATTTGCTATTTTTAAGGAAGATTGGTTAAGCTCCAAATAATATTTCAAACAAAATTTTATTAAAAATACAACATATTAAGATTTGATGAAAGATATGGTAGAAAAAGAAGAGAAAGATGTTCCAGTTTTTATTGAGGGAA
>JAUWHL010000033.1 GCA_030605895.1 Promethearchaeota archaeon
AATATTTTTTTTTGTAACGAGTTTAACTGATAAATTCGAAAATATAAAAAAAGAATTGATTAAATGTAAAAATGAATTTTTAAATTTATTTGAAGATATATTACAACACCGCTTTGACGCCAAAACTTTTGAAGTTTTTGATCCTACTATTGATTCCATCCATAGAAACTTGCGTCCTAAAATATCTTTAATTGGATTTTCTGGAGTTGGGAAAACAACAATTACCAAATTAATTAAAGCAGATGAGATCCCTATGCAACATATTCCAACAATTACAGGAGATATCGCAACTATTAGAATCGGTAAGTTACATTTTCATCTATGGGATTTCGCGGGACAAGAACAATTTAGTTATTTATGGAATAATTTTATCAAGGGGAGTGATGCTGTTCTTTTGATTACTGATTCTACATTAGAAAACGTTGAAAAAAGTAAATATTTCCTAGAATTAATAAAAGAACAAGCCCCTAATGCTCAATCTGCTGTAATTGGTAATAAACAAGACTTAGAAAAAGCAATGAATCCAGTTCAAATAGAAAATATATTGAGGTTGAAAACATATTCTATGATTGCACGGGAACCCCAAAATCGTGATAAAATGATCCAAATAATTGCAGATGTTTTAGAAATGAGTGCAGAAGTGTCTCCTTTACTGAAACCATTACTTGAAAGAGATAAATTAACTGAGGAAGCCGTAAATGCCTTGAAGAATGCCGATTTTGATAAGGCTGCTTTTTTATTTGACAAAATAAGCGATTTGTGTATTGAATTAGGAGATGATTCATTGGGACGAGAATTTTTTGAAAAATCAGGAAAAATAAAAGAGATGCTTAAAAAGATTGGTGTGCCCCCACCTACGCCAGCATCTCCTATTATAAAAGAAGAACCAGAACAAGTTATAGTTCAAAAGGAACCAGAAAAAATAATTAAACCCATTGCACTTGATAAATCTCCAATATTAGAAAAACCAATACCTCCTAAAATACCTCCTCAAGATACAATAACAATTAAAAAATCAATAGAAATTTCTGAAAGTGATGAAACTTCAAATACACTAAAATTGGATACTAGTGAAAAATTACCCGAACCCGCGATAAAAATTGCTGAGGATATGACAAAATCTAAAGAACCTGCAGTTTCACAAGAAAAGATTAGTTTAAAATTAAATCCAGAAGATTATATGGTAAAAGCTAGACCAAAATCTGTAGGGATTGTTCCAGAAGATGCAAAATCTAAATTAAAAATATCACCGTATGGTCAAGCAAAACCCTTTGAAAAACCTAAAGTACTAACACCTATTTCTCCAATTAAATTAATGGATCAAAAACAAAAAGTAATCCCTCCTCCACCCAAAACACCTGAAATTCAAAAAAAGGCATTATTACATGTGGAAAATAATATTCCAAAAAAGATACCCACTCTAGTAGATGCAGAAACTCCAACTAAGATTATTGAAAAAAAGCAAGAAATTTCGTTAATTGAAGGTAAACAAGAGGAAGAGTTGAAGAAGTCATTATTAGAATTACGAATTAAAAAAGTGAATTTAACCAAAATGGCTTTAGATTTTGATATGAAAGAGCTTTCAGGAGAAATAACAAAAGAAGAATTACAAGAAAAAAAGTCAAAAATTAATGAATTAGTTCAGCAAGTTGATCGCCAAATTCAAGAATTACAAAAGCTTTTAAATGATTAGACTCATTAGAAATTAAAATTTATTACATTAAGAGTCTAATTTTTATATGAAAAGGAGAGAAATACTTTCTTTAACATTATTCATAACATTAATATTAATTATAATAATGGATATGGCCATAATTCTCCCAAATCAAGTTCTAATTGCCGCTGATTTAGGAATATTTTTTGATACAATTGGGATCATTTTTGGTGTATATACAATAATCCATGGAATATCTATTTTAATATCTGGTTATTCTAGTGATCTTGTTAAAAGAAAAAATTTATTAATCTTTGCAGGTTTTTTTTGGTCAATTACAGCAATACTCCATATTTTCATTATTAATTTATGGCAATTAATTTTAGCACGCATTTTAGCAGCCATTGCCACTGGAATAACTGCTCCATTAATTATTTCTTACATAGCAGATATGGTATCTTCAGAATCACGTTCAAAATCATTTGCTGGTTGGTCATTATTATCAACTATAGCTTCTGTATTTGCGGGATTTTATGCATTATCATTTAATAAAATTCCTTATGATAGAATAAATGTAGAATCTGAGAGTATTAGAGAAAATATTTCATATATTACGTCAAATTTTCCAGATTTGTTAAATACATGGCGTCTTCCATTTTTAATTCTTGGTTTTGTTGCATTAATTTTAACGATTTTAAGTTTTATATTTATTACTGAACCAAAAAGGGCAGCAAAAGAAAAACATTTAGACAGTATCCTAACAGAGCAACCATTACAATACTCTTATAAAATCAAGATTTCCGATTTAAAAAACATTTATTTAAGGAAATCCAATATATTTTTAACTTTAAATCTATTTGATGTGATCGCTTCAGGATTACTTATAGCATATATTTTCCCTTATTTTAATCTCGAATTAGGAATATCTTTTTCGAATTCATTTGGTATAATAACAATTAGTATTTTGCTTTTCTTTGTTCTTGGTATAGGATTAATTATTGGGCAATTTTGGTTAGCTCATTGGGGAGACAAAAGAGTTCAGAGGGGGGATTTAAGCGGAAGAGTGAAAGTTGCCACAATTTGTTCAATCCTAACCTTACCATTTCTTTTATTGGGTTTTCTCATGACACCTAATGTTTCTAATAAAACATTTTTCTTTGGAAATTTATCAGTCGATTTATCAGGATTTTGGATTTTATGGATTATTTATTCTTCGTTATTAGGGATTGGTTTTAGTTTTACTTTTGGGATCGCCCCAAATTGGTATAGTTCATTAATTGATGTGAATTTGCCTGAGCATAGAGGTACAATGGTTGCTATGGGATATTTTATCGACTTTATAGGAAGAGCTATTGGGATTATTATAGGTGGATTTATTATTGCGTGGACAGATAGTATTTCGTTAACAATATTGTGGTCAACACTAATCTTTGGAATCTTATCAATTTGCTTTTGGGTTCCACTTTTCTTTACCAGTGAAAAAGATTCTAATCAAATTGAAGAAATATTGAAAGAAAGAGCAGCAGAGATAAAATCTAACATATAAAGTAATTAAAATTAAAAAATATATACGTCAGAAAATAATATATTATTTAATAAATCAAATAAAACTTTTTAGATAATCATCAGGAACATTAGCACCACCAATTTTAATTCCCTTTTTTCCTCCATGATAATCAGATCCCCCTGATTTGATAAGGTTATATTTTTCAGCAATTTTTCTAAAATACTCTGGAAAATAATTCTGAGCCCAATTTGCCTTATCTGTCCCATAAAAAGGTCTGTTTTTTGCATAAGTATATTCGACTTCAATTCCTTCAATTCCTGCTTTAATACACATTTCTATAAATTTTATTCTATCAGAAACTTCATAAATTCCAGGATGGGCTAAAATAGGAATTCCTCCAGCTGATTTAATTAAGTCAATTGATTCTTCAAGGTTTAACTCTACTTTTCTATCTACATATGCAGCGCCGCCAATACTAATCATTTTAAATAATTCATTTTTCGTTTTTCCTACAACTTTCTTAGGATTATTTTTTATCATAATCTCGACTATATGAGGTCGTCCTATAATAATATTTCCTGCATTTGCTTTTACTTCGTCAAAAGAGATATCATATCCAAATTCATCTCTTAAACGTTTACATATTGCCTTTTTTTGTTCTAATCTTCCTTTAATTTGATCATCAATCGTATTGATTAATCTATTTGAGGAATGATCGATACTTAAGCCAATAATATGAACATCTATTATCTCCCTAGTAGGTTCATGCCTAATTGAAATTTCTATCCCAGGAATCACAATAATTTCTTTTAATTCTCCAAACGACAAGAACTCTTTTACTCCAGCGATGGTATCATGGTCTGTAATTGCAATTGCCTTTAATTTGATAATTAGCGCTTCTTCAATTAATTGTGAAGGAGTTAATGAACCATCAGAAACAGATGAATGTAAATGTAGATCGATCATTATAATTATAAATTAAAAATCTGATTTTATTTTATTCAAATAAAATTGAATGAATAAAATTTAACTATTTAATTATAATTTTTAAATTATATTCAGAAGAACTAATACTTCAAAGGACACATGTGTACAAAATGCCAATTATCGTTATGAAATTCGGGGGTTCTTGTTTAATAGATGAAAATGCATTTAATAAAATTCTCAATATTACAAGAATTTATAAAAATGAAAAAAAAATTTATGTTGCTTCTGCTTTGAGCGGAATCACTGATTTACTCTTAAAAACTGCTTATAGTCTAGAAAATGACAAAGACACAGACAAAAATATGGCTTTAATTGAAAAAAGGCATATTGATATAATAGAACAGGTTTTTATTGAAGAATCAGAACACTCTTTTAAAGTAAGGGATTGGGTCGATAATAAATTAAGTGAATTAGAGGACACATTTGCAGATATCAAAGAATTTGGGTTAGAACCTTATTATAAAGATTATATTATGAGTTTTGGTGAGATTTTATCAACTTATATATTAAATCAGTATCTTCTGAGTAATGAGATCAATTCTGTATTTATTCCTACAAATAAGTTAATTATTACAAATAATGAATTCAATAATGCTTATCCATTATATGATTTAACCAATGCTCGTACTAAAAAATTTTTGATTCCACTTTTAGAAAATCCTAATAAAGATATAATTATATGTTTAACCGGCTTTATAGGCAGAAATAAGATAGGTTATATCACTACATTAGGGAGAGGAGGATCTGATTATACCGCAACGATTATAGCTAGATCTTTATACGATGTTGGTAATGATAAAGATATTAAAGTAATTCTGTGGAAAAAAGTTGATGGATTATTAGCGATAAATCCTAAATATGTACCTCGTTCTTCTCTAATAAAGAATTTGAATTATGATGAAGCTAAGCATATAGCGAATTTTGGAGCAAAAATTCTTCACCCAAAATGCTTAGAAGCTATTGAAAAACATAAAATTCCTTTAGAAATAAGGAATTTTGAAAAGCCATTAGAACAGAACTTTACAGAAATTTCTGAACTTTCAGATAAGCAATATATCAAGGGAATTTCTGCTGTAGAATATGCTACGATTGTAACTGTTATTTCTGGAAGCATGGTTGATGTTCCAGGAGTCTTAGCTAAGATTTTTAAAGCTATGAGCAAAAACAAAATAAGTGTATCTCTAGTTGCTCAAAGCTCCTCTGAAATTAGTACATCTTTTATTATAAAAGAAGATGACCGCGATAAAGCAATTAATGCTTTAGAGAACGAAAAATATTTTTCAGAATTTTTTCATTTTAAATGGGAAAACGTTGCTGTAATTAATATTACGGGTCTTAAAATACTTGAAACTAAAACTAAAGCAGAAATTTTTAACGCATTGGATAAAAAAAATATAATTGTTAAAGCGATTTCTCAAAGTCATGATGAATTAAATTTATCAATAGTTATTGTGAGGGATCAATTAGTTGACGCAATTAATATAATTCATGAAGATCTTTATAATGAATTCGAAGATTCTAATTGAATTTATTTTAATTTTTTAAAGGAATCTCAATAAAAGATCATTCAATCTTACAAAATAGTGATAGAATAGAATTTAATTAAATAGAATTACTTATGGTCCTAAGTTCTAGAGTCAATAATTCGACTGGTTAATTCAGTAAAAGCTTCATCAACATTAATTCCCGTCTTAGCAGAAGATTCTATATAAATACTCCCCTCATTTTCTGCAAATGAACGAGCTTCATCCCTATCTATGACCACGCCAACATCTTCTATTAAATCAACCTTATTCCCTATTAAAACAAAGGGTATTTTCTCACCTGCAAATTGCCTTATCTCGGTAAGCCACTTTCTTGTTTCCGTGTATGTTTGTTCTCGAGTTAAGTCAAAAACTAACAATGCTCCGGCCGCACCTTTATAAAAAGTACTACGAATGAATTCAAAACGTTGTTGACCTCCTATATCCCAAATACTTAGAGTGGCAATCTCTCCTTGTCTAAATTCAACATCTTTCGTTAAAATATCTACTCCTACAGTCAATTTATAATTAGCTTGGAATCTGTTCTTTATGAAACGTTGAACAAGACTAGTTTTTCCTACAGCAGCCGCCCCCGTTAATAATACTTTTAGTTTAAAACTTGACATAAAGTTTCACTCACGTCGGTTTTTCTTTCTTTTTGTAAATTTTTAAATTATGAATATAAATTAAAGATAACTAAATTAAAGATAAATTAAATTATAAATTTAAATATTTTTACATAAACTCAAATTGGTTTTTATTCATTTTATTCATATTAAATGGATATTAATACTAAAAATAAATAAACTCATTTTGATAATAAAAATTTATCTTTCTGAGAAAAGATATTGTTCATAATGAAGTCGAAAAAACCAAGATTAATCGTCCTGAAAGATCCGAAACTTAGAAAGATTAGAGAGAATTTGAGAACTATTCTCATGCTAGCGTATAATGATGAATCGAAGCGATTGAGTCAGTTAACTTTTTTATACCTTGAGAAGAATATCCTCACGCCCTCTCAAGAAAAGAGAGAGACTCAGCTCATAAAAATGAATAATAACCTAATGACAGTATATAATAATTCAATACCTCAATGCCGCTTAGGCGCTGCTTGTAATTCTTATAGAGAAGCGGTTGAGAATGGCGCCATAGACCCCATTGAACGCCCAGTTGACCTCGATATGGGGTGGCTACCGCAATATGGTTCTTGGTACTGCAAAAAGGATTATGAAAACTTTAAAGATTCCCACTTTGACGCAGATTATATTTCAGTCTAAAGTTTTAAGCTTCATTTCCTGCTTTTTTATTCTTTTCCAATCTTGAAATAATCAAGAGTTACTTAGTAATATAGACAGTAGTAGGGTAATAGAGAATAATTTCTAACAAAGCATGATGCCTGATTACTTTATGATCCGAGTAAAATCGGTACTCGCGTAAGTAAATAGGTTTCTGGAGCTGTCGACCGATCCTCATAGAAAATATCTGATAAAAAAATTGAGTCGTATGCTCCAGAATGCTAAGCTTAAATTTACTTGTCAGGACGCACCTCGCTTTAGATAGGCGAGAGGAGTCAAGTCTTTCGAAATGAGGAACAAATGAGAAAAGTTATAAAGGAGGTTAATTATCATGTAATAAGGCACTTATCTCTTAAAGAGATTACGGATTTTAATAACAAAACTTTATCTTTTTGGTATTTCTCTATATTCTCTTAAACTTGGAAAGAGATCGAGTTTTAAATGAGGGAAGTACATTGCCGAAGCATATTCTTTTTGAAAATTTTTTTCTATTGCAATTTCAACATATTTAATTTTCTTTAATAGCTCTTGCGCTTTATTTCTTAAATTTTGATTTAACAAACAATGCTGTGCTCCAATTCCAGCAGCATTTCCGATTTGAAAAATCTCATCATCAGCAATATCTGGAATCATACCTATAAATTTTGCATTTTGGGCATTAATATAATTACCAAAAGCACCAGCTAGGAAAATTTGTTTAATTTTTTGATTATCTTTCAAATGATTCATAATAATTCGTGTTCCAGAATAAAAGGCTGCCTTTGCCAATTGAATTTGTCTAATATCGTTTTGATTAACTATAATTTCCTTATTTATTGAAGTTTCTTCTTTTTTAGCAACAATGAATTCTATATTCTTATCATTTTTAATGAATCTTTCATGATTAATATGTTCTCGATTAAAATTTCCACTTCTAGTAATAATTTTGGATTTTAGCATCTCTGCTATAACATCAACTAAACCTGAACCACATATACCTAATGGTTTTTTATTTTTAATTGTTGTATAAGATACCTTCAAATCTTTAGAGTCAATTTTAATTGTATCAATAGCACCTGCAGCCGCCCTCATCCCACTACTTATATGAGCACCTTCCAAAGCAGACCCTGCGGCACAAGATCCAACATATAGAACATTTCTATTACCAATGATGATTTCACCATTAGTACCAATATCAATTGCTAAAGTAAGTGATTTTTCATTATAAATTTGTGAAGAGAGTATTACACCGATGGTATCAGCGCCAACAAACCCAGCAATTATGGGTGCCATATATACATTCCCATTTTTAGAGATATTAAGATTTAATTTCTTTGCTTTTACATTCAGATTCTTCTGAATAACAGGGATAAATGGGCTCATGCCAATATTGACAGGATTGATTCCTAAAAAGATATGGTGCATGACTGAATTTCCTACTACAGTAGCTTCATAAATCTGAGAAGAATCGATTTTTGCTATACTGCATGTATTTGAGATTAAATCGTTTAAATCGTTAATTACAGTAGAATTTAATTTTTGAAGGTTTTCATAATTCTCCTTTATAAGCGTTAGTCGGGTTATAACATCTTCTCCATAGGCAGTTTGACTATTTAATTTTGAGTCGACAGCGTATATTTTACCATCATTTAAATTTATTAAATAACATACGATTGTAGTTGTCCCAATATCAAATGCAATTCCAAAATTCTCTTTAACAGTATTACCTGGTTCACAAGCAATAATATTGGTATTATTCCTTAATATTAATGTAATTTTATGTTCATTTTCTCTTAAAATATTAGGGAT
>JAUWHL010000050.1 GCA_030605895.1 Promethearchaeota archaeon
GAAGTAAGAGAATTAGGAAAAACTATTCTTGAAAAACTTTTTCCTGAAAATGCTCCTGTTTTATCTTATATTAGTATAGAAGAATTTAGAGAAGAAATCTTATCTCCTTTACAATCTAATATTGTGATTATAAGAATTTTAAATGTGATGTTATCAACTCTTTTAAGGAAAATAGAAATATTTGATGGAGTAATTGAGGAAAAAAATGACAGAAGATGGAGTAAATTATCTAAAAGAAAATTTGAGGAACAAGTTTTAGAAGAATTATCCGAAAAAATTAAAAAATTCAAGGGAAAAAAACTCGTCAAATCAGATTATCAAAATTTTTTAAACCAAGTTCCAAATAATCTACGGCATTCAATGGTCAAATTGCTTAGCCGGATTTTATATTTTAAACAAGATGATATTGCGAATAAAATAAAGGAAACCATTGAAAGTCTTCCATATTCAAGTTCCTCTAAAATATTTGTAGGGATTTTTGACAATCTTCTATACAGTAGTAATGCTTATTATGGTTACTTATTGAAGAAAACTCTTACTATCAATAATAGAAAGATTCTAACTTATAAAACGTCTGATCTAATAGAAAAAATAAAAAGATTTAATGATGATGAGATTATAATAATTTTTGTGGATGATGTTGTTGCCACTGGAAATCAATTTGTTAGATCATATAAAAAATATTTTGAAAAAAGATTTATCGAAAAAAATTTCCATCAAAATAAAAATGTTAAATTATATCTTATAGCTGCTGTAGGATCCTCAGAGTCACTAGATATTGTTGCTAAAAATACGTTCCTAAGTAAAGATACAATTCGGTATGCAAAAACTATGAGAGATGAAAATAAAGCATTCTATAAAAGACATTGGAAGGACTCTAATGAACTAAAAAACTTTAAGGATTTTTTAAAATCACTAGACCCTAAATTTTGGGATGGTTGGAAAAAGAACCCTAACAATCCGAATGAAAAGGGTCTGGAATTTTTAGTGATATTAGAATGGAACGTTCCAAATGCTACTATTAGTTGTTTATGGAGAGAAACCGAAGAATGGAAGGCACTGTTTCCAAGATAAATCTTTTTAAATTAAAAAGTTAAAATCTTATATATAATTAAGTATAAAATGTGGGTAGATATAATCGGTTTTTTAAAATATGTATAATCGTTTTTTTTTAAAATATGTATTTCCATGAAGAAAAACTGCTAATTGACCATTAAAATATCGATTTATATGAGGTGGATTTCGAAATTATTTTGATTTTTTATCATTTTCTTCATAAATTAATATATTCTTATTGTTTATAAATGAAAAAAGTGTAGACAAACAATGATTTCTTATAGTAAGAGTATATTACAATCATTATTGGAATTAATCGAACAGAATAAGTGAGAAATCGAATAATAATCAAATATGAGTAGACTTTCAATTAAAAGAGGAGATATTCTCAAGATTTATACTGATGGTGCTGCACGCGGTAATCCTGGTCCTGCGGCATATGCTTTTATATTTGTTCATGATGACAATATTATTCATAAAGGATTTGGATATCTCGGAACTACAACCAACAGAACAGCAGAGTATAAAGCAATAATTAATGCATTGAAAGTAGCTGAACAGTTTCATAGAGGTCGACTCCAAATATATTCTGACAGTAATTTAGCAGTCCAGCAGATTAATAATAAATGGAGAATCAATTATCCACATCTTTCGGAAATGTGTAGTGAAGTCTATCAGCTCTGTGAAAAATATGAAAAGGTTGAGTTCTTTCATGTGAGCCGGAAAAATCCTTATATTAAAAAATGCGATGAACTCTGTAATTCCCAATTGGATAAAGAGGGTTTTTAAATTTCTATTAATATTTTCTTCTAGATTTTTTAAAATCCAATAAATATTTGCAACGAGGATAACTAGTACATCCTAAAAATGTACCATATTGCCCTTTTCTCACAATTAAAGGGCTTCGACAGTTTGGACAAATAACTGGATTATCATCACTAAGATTAAAAGTGAATTTACAATTTGGATAACCCGTACATCCTAAAAATCCCCCATAGGGACCTTGACGTATTGCTAAAGGTCTTCCACATTGTTTACAGTATCTTGGAAGAGAATCAACAGTAATAATCTTTTTATCTTCATATCTTTCGGCTAAATCTTTCAAATCTTGAGTATAGCTACATTTAGGGTACTGACAACATCCAAGGAAATTTCCTTTCTTTCCAGTTCTTTTAACTAAAAAACTATCGCAATTAGGGCAGGATATGGGCGTATCAGGTAGAATACCTTTAATAAAAGATTTCATATAATCAGATAAGCCCTCATCCCATCTCTTTGTACTATCTAAACGTAATCTCATTAGATATGGATTAATTTCATTTAAAAACATAGAGTTGCTTTGTTCTTTGCTATAGATATAGAGAAATTTTTTACTGCGAGTTAGAGCCACATAAAAAAGTCGTCGCTCTTCATCTATGAATCCATCAGATTCAAATCTTTTTGCTAATTCCATTACAGATGAATCTTGTATCTCACATGGAAATCCGTATAGACCTGAAGTCATATCAGTTATAATTACATGCTGACTTTCAGAACCCTTTGATTTATGAGCACTATAAAATCGAACACCCCCATGTTTTGACTCTGTTGGTACTCCTCTGGCCCCACAGTAGATTTCTAATCCTTTTAAATATAGATTGAATCTCGACAAAACCATAATTTCAGAAGGTTCTACCCCTCCATCTAATAAGATCTGAATTAGATTATATATATTTTCATACTGAATTTTGTTATCATAATTGAATTTTGAAGAGAAATCAATAAAGACAGGCTGCATTCCTATATCATGAGTGGAACGTGCTTCTTTAGCAATTTGTTTCTTATTATTGGATATTAGCTCATTAGACATACCTACTATTGTTTGGCTACTTCGATAGTTACTATTTAAGTATGTGATTTCAGGATTCGGAAAATAATCTTTAAAATTAACAAAAAATTTTACATCGCTGCCTGTAAATTGATAAATACTTTGCCAATCATCACCCACGCAGAATAATTTAGTATTTGAGTTTTTATTGACAAAACACGTGATTAATTCCAATCTTTGATAAGAAATATCTTGAAATTCATCAACTAGAACATGGTTGTATCTATTAAAATACTTTTTAGAATCCTTTTTTGCCAACTCAACAGCAAGGTTAATCATATCATTGAAATCAATTCGATTTTCCCTTTTTAAATAATCTTGATACTTTTTGTACACTTCAAGAGCCAATTCTCCAAATAATTTCTGCTTTTTTGAATATTTTTTCGATTTAATTCGTTCAGTTATATCTTGTACAGTAAAAAAATTACATTTTGATATTTTTATAAAGTTTCCAACAAGATTGATAATCTCATTTCGTTTATCCTTGAATGCAAATGTTTTTTCCACTAAATCATTATAAGTTAAACGATTGAATTCTATATTTAGAATTTTCTGATGTAATTTTTCTTTTAAGTTTGGAATTAATTCCTCAGATATACGTTCATAATCCCATGTCTCTATAAGATTTTTATTATGTTTCTCAAATTGTTGAAGTTTCCATTCTCTTAACTCTAAATATTTTTCAGTAGTTATCGAAAACCATTCAGGGACTTGGTTATTTTTGTTCAATCCCCAATGTTCGATATAGATGTCAAAATCAGGAAGATAAAAATCAGAGTGATATTCTTTGTCCTCTTCACTTTCATCAACCCATTCTACTAATGTCTCATAATCAAATTCGATGTTATGTAAGAAAAAGAAGTTTCCTATATCTCTTTCAGATATTGATTTTACAGAGAAATCATTCAGAGTTGTATAATTTTTATTTCGCATGTATTTGTAATATTCTTCTTTGTCTTCAAATGATTCTTCTTTAACTTCTTGCTCTGAATGATATGCTAAATATTCAATAAGAATATTTTGATATTTTTCTTCCTTAAGGACATCCATAAATAATTTTTCAATGAGTTCATATATTTTTTTTTCATTTCCATTGAAAATTAGTCTTGGTTTATAACCTAGTTCCTCTTCTATTATGCTTCTTCCTAAAGCATGAAAGGTTGAGATATCAATTTCAATGCCATAATTCCTTTTTAACCTTTCCTTCATCTCATCAGCAGCTACTTTAGTAAAAGCAAGAGCTAAAATTCTTTCTTTTTCAATCTTATCCTTTCGTCTAATTAAATAAGCAATTCTAGAAGAAATTACACTTGTTTTTCCCGAACCCGCTCCGGCAATTACAAGGTTATATTTATCATCTTTAATTATAGCCAATCTTTGTTCTTCATCTAAGGGATACTTTAAACCATCATCCTTTCCATTTAAAAAGGATGAGTATAATATTAATCGCTTTTTTACAAATATCTGATTGTAATTATTAATTTCTTCAATAAATTTGTGCATATCTTTTCTAAATTTTCTAATTCGCCCTCTTTCTCTAAATTTGAACAAAGATCGACGAGGAAATTTAGTTAATTGATTAATATACTGAAAAAATTTACGTTTTTCATCATGAATTAAATAAGTATCTCGATTAAGGAAGTTTTGCCAATCTTTTTCCAACTTCTGCTTAAGCTCATATTTTTCTGGGAATAATTCTTGGATCTTACCCTTAGGCATAGATAATTCCAATTAACCAATATTTAAAAATATGAATAATTATACTGATTTGGAATAAATAATTCTGAAAGAAATTCTCTAT
>JAUWHL010000023.1 GCA_030605895.1 Promethearchaeota archaeon
AATATTTGGACTCCCAGGTACTGGCAAAACTTTATTAGCTAAAGCTCTTGCTCATGAAACAGAGGTTAATTTTATTTCTGTTAAAGGCCCTGAATTTATTTCTAAATGGGTAGGCGAAAGTGCTAAAGCTGTAAGAGAGACCTTTCGGAAAGCAAGATCAGCAGCTCCTTGTATTATTTTCTTTGATGAAATAGATGCTATTGCTTCTAGACGTTCGAATTCTTCAGATTTAAAAGTGACAGAGCAAGTTTTAGCACAACTTTTAACTGAGATGGATGGTCTAGAAGAATTGAAAGCTGTTGTATTGATTGCCGCTACAAATAGACCTGATTTACTGGATCCTGCAATATTAAGATCAGGTAGATTTGGAAAGCATATTGAAATTCCTTTACCAGATAAAAGTTCACGTAAACGAATTTTTGAAATACATCTAAATGAACGTCCTGTTCATCATGATGTTAACATAGATTCATTAGCTGAAAAATTGGAAGGATATTCTGGTGCTGATATAAAAGCTGTATGTGAAGAAGCTACAATTTTAGCAATTCGAAAAGGAGTCTTTCAAATTGATGTTGATACATTGAATCCTGATTCTTATTCAAAAGTTAAAATTACTCAAGAAGATTTTGAAAAAGCAATTGAACAAATAAAAAAGGGAGCAGATAAAGCCAATAAATCATATAAGGAAGCTATCAAAGAATTGCCAGAAGGAATTTATAGATAAAACCTTAACATAAAATTGATATTTTATTTAATTTTTATTAAATCTCCATAAATTTTATTTTAAAACTTCACTTTTTTTTTTGAAATATAAAAGGGAGATTTATTAATTGTTGATATTCTTAGATTATAGCACTAATTTACTAATAAATTTGAATATATGAAAAAAATTAATAAAGCACTTAAAGGTGGTTAATTATTAGTGAAAAAAAAAAGCATATTTTATATGTACAAACTAGCGATGCCCCGGAGAGACAATATTCACTATTAGTATTGGCTCAAACTGCTAAGGCAATGGATATCAAAGCAACAGTTTATTATTTAGGTACAGGATTAAAGATTTTAAAACCTGGAGAAGCTGAGAAGATCAAATTAGGCAATTTTCCGAGCGTAAAAGAAATGATTGATAAGGTTATGGATATGGGTATTGAGGTCTTAGTTTGTGAAGCTTCAAAAAGAATATTAGGTTGGGAGAAAGTAGATTTAATTCCTGGTGTAAAAATTGTTGGGGCTGCCACGTTAAATGACCTTGTATTAGAAGTTGATGCGACTCAATGGTTTTAAATTTATGATTATTTTTAGATCTTAAGAAAAAAACAATTAAACAATTAAAAAAACAAATATTTTATTAAATCTTTATTGTAAAAGCTCTGTGAAAGTTTTATTTCCAATTAAATGTTTTTCAGGAGGTACATTATCTCGCACTTTAATCATTTTAATAGCTTCATTTGGGCAATTTGCTGCACAAACACCACATCCAATGCACATCTCTTCTATCAAAACCATTTGTTCATCAGATAAATCAGGTTCTATAGGAAATCTATGATAAATTGCTTCATTAGGACATTTTCTCATACATGTTTCACATTTAATACAAAGCTCATTGTTAAATTTAGGAGAATAATTAGAGGGATAAACTCCCTTTTCATGAAATAATTTGGCTGGAAATAAATATGCACAATGACAACTACAACAATTACAGATAAATACAGAAGATTCATACCCTTTATCAAAGACGGCATTATGAACTAAACCCTTTTTTTCGGTTTCTTTAATGAATTCAATAGCCTCTTGTTTATTTAATAATCTTGCTCCACGGGCACCGTCAGCTACCATCATTTGACCAGCAGCCCCAACTACAAAGCATCCCATTTCAGCAGGTGCTACTTCACATGGTTCGCCTGATAGTTCCCCGATCAAACGGCATTGACAAGTTATTACTGCAAACTGATCATTTTCTTCAATAAGTTTTTTAATCGTTTCATATGGTAATACTTGCGCTTGAACATCGAATTCTTTATTAATTTCTACTAATTTCTCTTCAGTTTCAATAGGAAGTAAAGGCCAAAATAGTCTCCAATCCAATTCCCGAAGCCGCTGAGGCATGATCTCTTTCATAATATCTCTATATAGTTTAGCTGCTTCACTTAAATTCTCTTCAGTATCTTTACTTCTTATATAATATTTTTCAAAAATGCCAGGAATTATTGGTTCAAGACAGAATTTTGTTCCCTTTTTAGATACTGTTCCAATTTCCACCGACCTTGCTAATAGGTTTTTAATCGTATCCGTTGGTAATCCGGATCATACCATTAATTGTCTTATTGAGTTCCATTTCTCAGCACTATCAAAATGAGAAAGTAGTTTAATTTCCTCCTCATTCCAAAAAACTTTCATCAGTTTAATTATTTTTCTATGTTTTGGTGCAATTAAAGGGCCTAATATTAATTTTTGTCTTACAATATCATAATAGTCTATTTCCGTCATGGGTATAATATAACAGCAATATATACAAAACTAATCAAGTAGGATCTATCATAAAATAGAAAAAGGAAATCAAAATTAGACAGCTTTGGAATTTTTAATGAATTAATGGTAGTTTTTTAAGAATTTTCATTCTCCTATGAATCGTTGTATAAAACTATATTATATGTTTAATTCTTTTTAATTAATAGAGAAAATATTGAAAAATTTGGTTTAATGTTTGTAGAATATTTTTATTACCTTAAGGAAAGACTTCCTGTATCAATAACAGAATATATTACACTATTAGAGGCGTTAAATAAAGGGCTAATCCATAATATGGTTGAATTTTACTACACATCTCGTTCAATTTTATGTAAAAATGAACATCATTTCGATATCTATGACATTGCTTTTGCTAACTTTTTCAAAGAGGCAATGGTTAAATTCCCAGAAGATATTAAACAAGAAATTTGGGACTGGTTAAATAAAGAAATTACTCTTCCAGAACTTATAGAGGGCTTACAACTGCTTTTACGAGAATACCAGCAATATGTAACAATTGAAGATTTAGAACAGTTTCTTGAAGAGCTTCTTGAAAAATATGGGGCTGAATTTGGAGATAAATTATTTATTGATGCACCAAATGAAATTAAAGATGAAATTTGGAAATGGTTGGAAAAGAATTTAGATTTATCTGAGATGCAAGGTAATTTCCAAGAAATGTTAAGTCAATTCTTTGATCTCGAAGAGATGCAGAAGCGATTCGAAGAATTAATGCAAATGCAAGATGAAGCGCATAATGGGGGCAACCGCTGGATTGGTACCCAGGGAGCATCTCCGTTCGGTCATGGGGGACAAAATCCAATGGGTATGAGAATCGGTGGTTCTTCAGGGATGCGAATGGCTATGCAAATTGCTCAAAAAAGGATTTTTAGGGATTATAGAAAAGATATTGTTTTAGACACAAGACAAATAAAGGTAGCTCTAAAACGACTAAAAAAGTTAGAAGAGATTGGAAAAAAAGATGAATTAGATTTAGATAAAACAATTGATATGACTGCTAAGAATTGTGGAGATATCGAAATTGTATTTGATAAAAAACGGAAAAACAATGTTAGAATGATTCTTTTAATGGATGTTGGAGGAAGTATGACTCCTTATGCTCATTTAGTTAACCTTCTCTTCTCGGCAGCCAATAATATGTCACACTGGCGCGAATTTAAACATTTTTATTTTCACAATTGTTTATATGAGCAAATCTATCTAAACGCTCGCAGAAATCCTGATGAAGCAATTGAATTTAATGAATTTTTGAAAAAGTACGATAATAAATACAAAATTGTTGTTGTTGGTGATGCTGCAATGGCTAGCTGGGAACTTACAGAAAAATACGGAAGCATCTACTATTATCACAGGAATGAGATGCCTGGAATATATTATATTAAAGAGCTCGCTAATCATTTTAAAAATAATGTTGTTTGGTTAAATCCAGAACTCATTAGACCTGAATGGGCTCCCTGGACACGAAAGATTATTTCTAGCATTATTCCAATGTTTAATTTAACTGTAGAGGGAATTGAAGACTCAATGGATTATCTTAGAAAAGGTGGTAAAAATATGTATACCACGGTCCAAATGTTAAAAGGATTAAATTATTGAATAATATATTTAATGAATGATTTGTTTTATTATATTTCAATTTAAATTTATTCAACTCTCCTTAAAAGATTCTTATCAATTGAAACTTTGTAAGAATCATAAAAAACAGAAGAATACTTTTGGTAAAAGTCCTTCTTTTTGGACATAACAAAATCTTTTTCTTTTATTTCTGATTTACCGCTTGACCAAAAAATTGAGCCATTAAGATTGAAATTGAAATCCTTTTGCTTTTTAACCATTGTTCCTGATTTTATAACATAATCCATATTTGATAATGCACTCCTTAATTCTTCATGTTGTTTAGAAATATCCATATCCTTGATATTGATATCTAAGATATTAAGGTCGCCGTCTGCGCCCAAACCAAGATTCCCTTTGATATTCGCCAGACCTAAGGATTTTGCTGGACTTACTCTTGTTAAACATACAAATTCTGAAAAATTTAGTACCTTATCTTCATTTGATAAAGGATTATTCTTTAAGAAATCATTATTCATATCTTTCATAAAGTTCTCACGAGCATCTACACTTAGTAACCAAGTAGCAATTTTCGGAATGTCTGAAATATTTGCATAATTTGGGAAATTCAAAGAAAAACTAACTTGAAATTTATTATTAACATTTAATGCTAAATCAAGAGCATTAGCCCATAAATTACAATCATTATAATTACTTTTTTCTAAATTTCTCAGAAAAACAAAAAAATCCCCTTCAAATTCTACAGCTGAGCTTATTAATTTACGAGGATTTTCATTAATATCTTCTGTTAAGATGGATTTTATTAATCTTCTATCAGAGGTTATTACGGGATTTATTTGATTGAACCCTACAAAAGCAACATCAATATCAAAATTTTGATTTTCATTTAAAAATTTGATTAAATTTTCATTATTTCCATCATAGTTGTAAGAATTTGCGTGAGCTAGATGAAAAATCTGCTCTCTTTTTAGATTTAAATCAGTTTTTTGGTTGGCTTCTAAATTTAGCGATTTTATCTTCTCTAAAACTGTAAAAAGATTTCTTTTTCCAATCTCATTTTCATATCCTTCAATATGAGCATGAGTTGAATGTGGCAATCCGAGAGTTTCTACACATTTTACAGCATTTTCATATACATCTAAAGCAGAGAAATTATATAATCTTCCAGATTGTGAGAGATCATCTCTTAGTTCGTTTAAATTCCAGTTTTCGTTTTCAAAAGGATTATATATTTTTATTCCGAATCCATAGGTTCTTGATAATAGATCTGAAAGAAATATTGCCATATCATCGATTTTTCCTCTTTGAAATTCAAGTTCTAAAGGCCAAAAATTACTAATGTTCAAAAGCATTGCTTTGTCGAGCACAGGTAATTGTTTAAAGTTGAAAATTGTTTGTTTTGCTAAGGAAGGAAAGACATTAGCTTCAAGAATAAATGTATATCCATTTGAAATATAATTTCTGGCGATGTTCTTTAATGTTAATCCTTCCCAAATCTCTTTAAATTTACTATTATTTGCACCTAATAACCTTGCCCAGTTAACTTGCTGAGATGCTACATGTGTATGGATGTCAATAGCTGATGGTATAACTGTTTTTCCTTTTGCATCAATTTCTTTAACATTTGTTTCACTGCTAAATTTTTCTACGATTTTTCCCGATTCTATTAAAATATCCTTAATTTCTCCATTAATATTGTTGATAGGATCGAATACTAACCCATTATTGATAATTAATCTGTTCATTTTTAAAGTTCCTGTTATTTAATTTTCTTTAATTAAATTTAGTAAATCTTTTAGATTTAGAATTGAATCTTTTGTAACCTCAACTTTTACTTTTATATTTTTATACACAAGTTCATTATTTTCGATTCCAGTAATTTGATTAGCCCAAATAGAGACAGGCATATTTATAGTGCCTAATGGAACATTTTTATCCTGTAGTACTTTTATAATAACACTACCAAAATTGCTAATTATTTTTAAATTTGAACTTGGTGTAATATTAAGATTTTTATAGTCTTCTGGATTAAGGAATCCAATCGCTAATTTTTCTTTGAGAGTGTTATTATCTCCTTCAGAATACTCTTTTGCTTGATCATAATCCATCAATCTTACTGTATTTACTATCATATCCATAATTTCAACCCTATTCTAAGCTTTCAATAATTTTTTTAATTATTTCCTCATCTGAAAAAACATTATTTGGAGGATTAATAATTTTTTTTAGATTTAGAGGGATATGATCTATACGATAGACCATTCCTCCATTTTCAATTCCTGTTATGGAGGAGGGTATTATCACATCTGCCACATAGGATGTTGCAGTTTGTTTATTGTCAATAAGAATTAAAGGTTTTGACATTAATTTTTTACTTAGTTGTGTGGGAAAATGTGAAATGGGATCAGTGCCTACAATTATTGAGCAATCAAAATCATCCTTCTCTATTTTTGTAATAATTGTATCAGGTGTTTCAACTAATTGATGATTTGAAAATTGTAAACTATGATTTTTACCATAATTCGACAAGGCCACATGATCAAAACCTAGCATATTATAATGACCCCCTAACATTATTACGGATATTCGACCTTTTTCTTGTTTTACATTTATTAATTGTACTAATTCAAGTAACTCTTTAATAACGTTGTCACCATTTTGGGATTTTAAAAGACCCTGACCTATAAAAATAATCCCGTTCTCTGTACCAGTTAAATGAAGTAATACCCTCTTAAGATCATCTTTATCTATACCTGCAACACCAGCATCTGGGATACCATCTGCTTTACAGCAATACTCTTTTAAAACACGGATTAGGTCGATATCCTTAGCGGTCTCAATTTGAAGTGCTATGTCACGCACCCCCATAACTCCAAATGAAGCAGTTTTAACAGGATCTATTATAATTAATGTTTTTATCTCTCGCCCAGTCATTCTAAACTTACCACGTGAAAAAAGAACTTTATTCAATAGACGTGGAATTGATTCAGCAGCATTTGCACCCCATAAAATTAACAAATCGGCTTTATTTATACCTTCTGCAATAGTAGTTAAAGAAAGACCCGTTTCTTTTGCGGTATTTAAAACCTTCCCCTGACAAATTATTGAATTAGAATCTATAAAACCATTAATGAGGCTTGCTAGTTCTATTCCTTTTAGTTGAGCTTCGCAATTTACTGTCGAAAAACCATATAAAAGAGGTTTGGAGGAATTTTTAATAATAGTAAGAGTTTTTTCTAAAGCTTCATCAAATGTTACTTTCTTTAATTCTCCATCTTTTTTAATTAAGGGATTTAAAATTCTATTTTTTGCAGTCGCTTGATCAAATCTTTCTTTACCTTTCAAACAAGCTCCGATAACTTCATCTATATATAAACCATCACTCTTAATAATAATATCATCGCATAAAAGGGAGCATCCCGAACATATGACACGTTCATTTGCCATTATTTATTTCACTTATCTCATAGAAAAATTTCTTGTAATTTAATAATCAAACATAATCTATTTTTATAGCTTCTCGTGGACAATATGTCTCACAAACTCGACACTCTCTTTCTCTTCCTTGCGCTTCAATCCTTCGACAATATTCTATAGCTAATAATTCACATTTTCCACCTTTAACTTGAAATAATTGATGTTTTTCAGGTGGATAATCTGGAGCTTTTCCACTTAAGGATGGAGGACAGTACCTAGCGTTTACAGGACATATTGTTACACAAATGCCACACCCATCACATAAATCGTTATCAACATCAATTCGAAGCTCTTTTTCCTTCCCCTCTTCAGCACCTAATAAATCCTTTAATGTATCATAATCCTTTTTATATTTAGGTTCTAAGAGAGGGGTACAATCATCAACTTTTACTTTTCCTTGTAACAAATCTAATGCAAAAGCCATACAAGTAGGCTTTCCGCACTTTTTGCAGTTGGTTTTAGGTAAGAATTTGTAGAGTTCCATGAAATTTTTGACTGGGATTCACAACCACCTTGAGATTTTAATTTTACTACGTTTTCCAGTAAAGAATAATATTTTGAGATTTATTAATTTCTTTAGTTTATTTATTATAAAAGACTTATAATAAGAATTAAAATTATAACTGAAAATTCAAAAAATTTCATAATTTATTAAAGAAAAAGTTAAAACAACTCATTTTTTTCATAAATTAAATAGTAAAAAGATAAAGATATAATAATTAAAATTAAATTGATTAAAAAACATGACAGAAAAAGAGATTCCAGATATTAATTTAAAAGAAATGATGATAGACGAGAGAGAAAAGAACATCAAGATAAATATGGAAAAGATTAAACATAAAATCGTAGTAATATCTGGGAAGGGTGGCGTAGGAAAAACCACTGTTGCAATTAACCTTGCTATGAGTTTAGCTAGTGTAGGGTTGAGAGTCGGAATTCTTGATGTAGATATTACCGGACCTAATGTAATAAAAATGCTCGGAATTAGTCCGGAATTGAAACCAAGAGTTGATTCTGAAGCTAAAAGATTTTATCCTATTGATGGACCATTAAAACTTAAGGTTATGAGTATGGCATTTTTAACCCTAACTCCAGATGAACCAGTAATTTGGCGAGGACCTATGAAGATGACTGCTGTGAGACAATTTTTAGGCGAGGCGATTTGGGGAGAATTAGATTATTTGATTTGTGATTTACCCCCAGGAACGTCTGATGAAACCCTAGATATATTACAGCTTATACCTGATGAGAATGTTGTTGTAGTTTCAACCCCTCAGGAAGTTGCATTGATGGATGCGAGAAAAACCATAAAGATGGCTCAAATCATGGAACGAAAAGTACTTGGTATTATTGAAAATATGTCTGGTTTTAATTGTCCCCATTGTGGAGAATATATAGATCTTTATCCTCCAGGCGGAGTAGAAAAAGCTTCGACAGATTTTAGTATTCCCCTTTTAGGTAAAATACCATTTGAAACAGAAGTTAGCCAACAAGGGGACCAAGGATTACCGTTTATTTTAAAGTACCCAGAAAGTAAATCAACTAAAGCATTTAAAGAAACTGTTAAGAAAATAAGAGAACTATTAGAACAAAAATAATATAATTTTTTCTTTTATTAATAAAATTATTTATTGTATGTATCACCATCACGTATTTATAAAGCATTATTAACTTGGTAATCGGATGGTATACCTATTTTCTAGATAATATATCCTATTATTAAAATAATAAATCAGATGATTTTATTAAACAATATAATTTTTAGTTATATAGGTATTAATTAGAATAATAACAGGGAAGAATGTCATTATGGATTCTAAACTGCTCAAAGGTATAGTTATCTGCAAGGAATCAGGCGAATACTTACTTGATCTTATATTAGATACGAAGATTAATCCCGTTTTATTGTCTTCTTTTGTTGGGGCATTAGGTCTTTTCGGAGAAAACTTAGGACGGATAAAAGAGATAAATATAAAAGGACTCGACGTAGAAATGATTGTTGTCTATAAATATAATCTGATATTCGTAGCAATTCTAGATAAAGAGTTTAAAAAGCATAACATAAGAGAAGAAGCAAAAAAATCATTAGATATGTTCTATTCATTGTATCGTAGAGAAATTGATGAAAATTGTAGTGAAATTAGTCAATTTACCTCATTTAAAAATATCTTATTTACCCAAATTGAAGAGTATTTTAATAGGCTTAAAGATTCGCAAAAAGAATCTGAGATTGGCGATTTTGGCTTTTTTACAGATGCAATTAAGCAATTAAGAACTAACTCAACTAATTAAAATCCTTGAGTTTTCTTTTTAAAAATTAAATCTCCTATCTTAACTCCAAAAATCCTTTCCATTAAATTACATTTAGCTTTTAATAAATAATATACATCCTTTTCGGGAATTTCCATTCCATAAAGACTTTCAAAATTTCCCTGTCCTTTTGATAAAATGACTCCCTTTTCTTTAAAGAAATGTTTTTTAAATTCTTTTGGAGATGTCGCTATATCAACTCCTGGACTGTCACTTGATTCTACAACTTGAACCAATTCTGTTATACCTACAAATTTAGCATCTTCAATGGTAGCATCATTTATAATAGGTGCTCCTCTGACAGTATAAACTATTTTTAAATCAGGATAATATTTTTTAATAGTAATAATTAATAGTTTATCAAAGACGATTTCTCCACAATTATCTCCAAGTATTAACAAGTGATCAGTTTTTTCAATTGATTCTTTGAATTTTTTGTAATCGTTGATAGTAAAATTTTTTATTTCCAAGTTATTAATATCCGAAGTGAAATTTATATCATGCTGACTCCCAAAATCAATAGTATTTCCAAATGCTGCAATTAATATTGCTTTGAATAAAGGATCTTTTGAATTTTCAACAATATAATTAACTTCCTCATAATATTGTAATGCAAGGTGATTATACCTTTCTTTTAAAGAATAGTATGGATCTTTTTCGCCCAAAACTTCTGCAACTATTGTGTATGCAATTTTACCTAAAATTGGAGCGGGATTTTTGTTTAAATCAACATTTATTAGATGCTTCATGAACCTCTTTTGAGCAGCTATTATAATTTCGCGAGATATATCAGGTTTAAGTAATTTAAAAGCTCTTAAGATTTGATCCAATAAACATCCAAGGCATTCAGGTTCTAATTTCATAATATTGAAATATAATTATTTTATATTAGAGAATACAGAATTCTTTTAATTTCTTTCAAATCTGTCTTTACTAAAATCTAAGTTAAAATTGATTTATACATTAATGTATATTCAACTTCAAACTAAATAGCTTTTGAAAAGATCTTTTAAATATTTAAAGATTTAATAAATAATTAATTATTTACAAAAAATTGGTTAAAAAAATGTCAGAATCTAAACCCAAGTTAAACGTAAAACAAACTTTTTTGATTGGATTGGCCTTTTTTTCCTCAGAAATCGCATGGGCACTCTATAATGCTCAAGTTCCACTACTTTTACGCGCATATCTTCCCTCTCTATTTATGATAGGATTACTAATGGCTATAGATAATATAATAGGAGTTATCCTCCAACCAATTATGGGATCAATTTCAGATAATACACGATCTAAGTTTGGAAGAAGAATGCCCTACCTATTGATAGGTATTCCTCTAGGTGCTCTATTTTTTGCTCTAATTCCAACAGAAACTTCATTAGTAACATTATTTCTTTGGATGTTATTTTTTGGTATTAGCATGGGACTTTATAGAGCTCAAGCAGTATCAATAATGCCAGATTTCGTAAAACCTGTTAATAGAAGTAAAGGAAACGGTATTATTAATTTAATGGGGGGATTGGGAGTAACATTCGGTTATGGAATAAGTTACCTCATAGATCTATTTTCTACAGTTCGAATAGGAAGACAAGTTACATTTATTATAGTATCAATCATTATGGTTGCAGCCTTAGGCGTTTTATTCTGGAAAATCAAGGAAAAGGACGCTTATAGCTACCAAGAACTATTAGAATATGAGGAAAAGGAAGGAAAAAAAGTAAAAGAAGAAAAGGAAACACCTGGCTTAATTGAAAGCATAAAAGATATTTTAGCAGAAGAAGATAAAAGTACATTATTTATTTTGTTAGCAATCTTTTTTTGGTTTATTGGCTATCAAGGAATTGTGGCATTAGTTTCGATATATGGTGTCGATGTGTTAGGATACCCCGAAGGACTAGCAGGTTTTTTACCATTCTTTGTTAGTGTACCATTAATAATTACAATATATCCTTTGTCTGTTGTAGCTACTAAGATTGGTAGGAGAAAGGCGATTAAAATCGGTATACTAATTTGGATTGCAATGTTAGTAATTGGATTTTTCTTAGGCTTAACACAGCCGAGTCTTGCGATTATGGCCATAATATTAGCATTTCTAGGACCAGGTTGGGCACTTATTAATGTTAATTCGATAGTAATCGTTTGGGAGTTGGCACCCTCAGAAAGAAAAATTGGAACTTACACAGGGCTATATTACTTTTTTAGTTTTCTCGCAGCCATAATTGGGCCAATGGTCGTAGGAGGTCTTACTGATTTATTCTCTCCTCCTTCTCTTCTTCTAAATGGTGCTATATTCTTCGTATTAGCGTTTATAATGATGCTATTTGTTAAAAGAGGAGAAGTAGAACTAACAGAAGAAGAAAAATTAGCTAAACAGAAAGCAATCCAAGAACTTTAATAACTAAAAATTCTTTCTTTTTTTTTAATATATTTCAAATCTGAATTTTATTTTTAGAAGTAAAATGAAATTTAGGAAATCATAGATTTATATCAATTTTTATATTTTCTATGTTATCCGGTACTCCTTTTGTTGATTTTAAATAACCCAGAATTATATTTGTAAACATTTCTTGCATAAAATCTTTTAAAGGGACCTTTCTTTCATTTACTTCGAGTATAACTTTTGGCATATCTTTCATAGATTTACTGATTTTTTAAAATTTATCATTATAATATGATTATTGTCATGTTAAAAACAAAAAGGAAAAAAGATGAAGAATATATTTTTGATTAGCTTTTCCCTTCTTTATGAGCAAAAATTGTATATAGACCTATCAATAGAGAAAAGATGGCAAAGAAAAATAATAAAACGTGAATCTGATATAATAATAGGTTAATTAAATCTATTGGAGTAATAAAATTTAGATCCACCATCATATTAATTATTTGTACAATTGATTTCATTAATATTACAAACAATGCAATTGTATC
>JAUWHL010000037.1 GCA_030605895.1 Promethearchaeota archaeon
ATAAATGAAACAATTGCAATAAAAAGTTCTACAGAAATTTCTAATAACAACCATAATAAAAAAGCACTCCAAATAGTATTAACAATAATTGAGGTTGTTGCTCTGTAAAGTCTCCTTTTAAAGAGAGAAGCGGATAATATATTTACTGGTTTTCGTACAACATAAATTATAATATTAATTATGATTAAATTGATTGCAATTTGTTTCCATCCTGAGAAATAGAAAATCCATAATGCAATTAATGCTAAAATAAGATATATAAGAACATAGTATCTCTTTTTCATAATTCTATTATTTATAGATTAATTTATAAGGTTTGAGATAAAAATTGCTTAATAAAATATACCATTAGAATTACTTTTGAACAATATAATCAATATAGCTATCTTTCATTACTCGGTCTTCAAGTTTCTTATGTAATATTCTTTTTTCTTTATATAAAATTTCAATCTCGAGGTTATCAAAAAATCCATCAGATTCTTCATCTGTAAAAAAAGTATGCATAATTTTCTCATCACCTTCAATTTGTATACATTCACCAGGATTTTCTTCTTCCCCTTCACCATAAAACTCTGAATCCACTGAGGTGAAATTAACGAAACAAAGGCCCCCCGGTTTTAAAACACGAATCATTTCGCCTATGGCTTTTTTAATATCTTTTTTATTCATATGAAATATTGTATTCCAAGAGTATACATGTCCAAAATAATTGGATTCAAAAGGTATTGTTCGCATATCACCCAATTGCATAGAAAGTTCTAATTTGTGTTGTTTTGCATAATCTTGTGCCATTTCTAGTCGTTCTTCAGAACATTCTATACCAATAGCATCAAATCCTAATTGCACAAAAAGTTCCTGTTTAGGATACGGTCCACCTGAACCACAATCGAGAATTGGTCCCTTAACATCAGATTCAGAAAGATAAGATAAAAAATTATAGAAAGGGGCGGGATATAATAACTCTTTTGCTATTTTCATAAACATATAAAAGCCATATCATTAAAAAATACATCTAAATTTACTTTTTATATTCAAAATATTGAAAATAAAAAAGGAGGATAAATTATACTCAAACGTTTCATTGTACTTCTAATTCATGATATACACTTTTAAACCAATCACGTACAACACGAAAAAATTCTCCTGGTGTCTCAAAATAGGGGTAATGACCGCATTTTTCAAATATATGGAGTTCAGAATTGGGAATACTATCATGCATACGTTGAGCTTGGGATGGTGGACACACAAAATCGTCTTTTCCTACTAAAATTAATGTTGGCACTTCAATTTTAGTAAGCTGTGAGCTCACATTATATTTTGGCATCAAACTATCAGTGAGGGCCGCCGCTTCGGGATTTATTATCATTTTATCTATTAATCTATTTGACATCTCTTCTGCTTCAGAAGTATACTCATGGAAATACAATGGTTGTATAATTTTAAACTGATTTCTAAATCCTTCTATAGTAGGATCAACTGGAGCATTTAAAGTTTCTATAATTTCTTGTGTTGGGTTTTTTCGTTGGAGATTCGCCATCATCTCTTCTATGTAGTCAAATGCAGGAGCAGTATCTAGAAGTATCAGATAACTGATGTTTTTTGGATGACGAATTGCGTAGTTTAAGGCAACATATCCCCCGGCAGAATTGCCCATAACTCCTATTTTTTCATATCCTAATCTCTCACGTAAAGCATTGGCATCATCGGCAAGTTGCTCATACGTGATAGTATTGATAGGAGGCCTTCCAGAGCGCCCGTGTCCTCTATGATCATAAAAAATCAGTTTGAAAATATCGCCTAAAGGATCAAGGGTTGGATGTAAATAAGTATGATCAATTCCTAACCCCCCGTGCATAACTAAAAAGGGAGTTCCCGAACCAAATTCATCATAATACAATTCAGTATCATTAACCTTAGTTATAGTCATTATTTCACCCAAATTAATTTGATTTTAAAACTAAAATTGAATAAAAGTATATTAGAATATAATATTTAAATACTTCTTCATTAGTATTTTAAATTTTTATTTTTAGCCATTTTGGAACTCTAAAATCATCAACTACAATACATTTCCCATACTCCCAATCAGGATAAGGTTTGATGTCCAAAACAGGAGTGCCATCATAAGCATCAAGACCCCTTACCCAAAGAACATTCGCCTCATGTTTTATTAGCTCAACCAATGTCAACCCTATAGGATTTGGATGAATTGGAGCCCTTGTCGCAAAAATACCTACGGGCTTGGAATCTTTTGTTTTACCAGGATGATATAAGTAGCTGGTATCCTTGATTTTATCCATCCAGAAGATGATATAAATATGTGAGAAATCTTCAATACCATCTAAAGCATCAGTTAAGTTTTTATTAATTACTATCCTTGAAACTAGTCTCCTATCTTTATCAACTTCGTTAGCAGATTGCCTTTCTACAAAACCTATTTGTTTTATTTGGATTGACTTCATAATCTTAGATAAAATAAGCTATTATAAAAATGGTCTGATCAAATAAAATTATTGGAAAAAAATATTTGAAATTTACAAAATTGAATGAATTATCGGGATTCTGTATAATTATTAGATTTTTACTAACTATTCTTAGAGTATTAATTTACTAGAGAAAAAAATCGTTATAAAGGTCAACACTAGGATCTACAGCATATTTTTCTAAATCGGTTATTCCATGGTTAATAAGAATCTCCTCATCAATGAAAAAATTTCCCGTACATTCTCTACTTGGTTTTGTCAGGATTAGATAGGCAGCATCCGCTACAATTTCAGGTTTTCTTGAGTGTTTAACACTAGATTTTCCGCCTAATAGGTTTTTAATTGCTGCTGTTGCTATTGGTGTGCGAGGCCATAATGCATTCACTGCAATACCATCCTTTTTGAATTCTTCTGCCATGCCTAAAACACACATACTCATTCCATATTTAGCCATTGTATAAGCTAAATTATTCTTGAACCATTTTGGATCCATATTCAAAGGAGGAGATAAATTCAAAATGTGTGGGGTTTCTGCCTTTTTTAAGTAGGGTAAGCATAACTTTGAACATAAAAAAGTTCCTCGTACATTAACAGAAAACATGAGATCGTATCTTTTCATTTCAATTTCTAAAGTCGGAGATAAATTTATCGCACTTGCATTATTTACAAGAATATCAATCCCTCCAAATTCATGTAACGTCGCATCAATAGCAGCTTGGACTTGATCCTCAAACCTTATATCTGTTATACATGGAATTGCATTACCGCCCGCAGATTCAATATCTTCCACAGAAGTGTATACTGTTCCTGGTAATTTTGGATGAGGATCTTTCGTCTTAGCTACTACTGCAATATTAGCACCATCTTGAGCCGCCTTTAAAGCAATAGCTTTTCCAATCCCCCTACTAGCACCAGTAATAAAAAGTGTTTTTCCTTTTAAAGTTGCCATCTAGATCATCTTTGATTTTTTTATTAATCTCAAACTGTATTGCTATTTTTAATTTCAGACAATCTTAAATATTTTATATTAATAGGTTATAAGAAAATGTTTATTCTTCTAGTTTAAGTACTATAATTTATTTACAATAGAAAAATATAAATTTATATCAATACTTAAATTACATAGCTATGAATGGTTTGTTAATGAGTTCTAACAAAATTTTAGATGATTTATCAATCACGATAAAAGAAACTGCAGATGATTGTGAACTCTATAAAAAGCGTTGTAAAGATACTGAATTTGATTTTGATACCACCTTAAAAGAACCTACACTTGGCGAAATTCCCTATATACCGTGGGGTTTTTTCAAGCAATCTAATAATATGTTCAAGGAATTATTACGAGGGGATACTTTTGATAAATTAGAATTCTGGATGGAATCAACCTCAACTTGTGGAGATCCTAGCATCGTTGGAAGACTTGATAGCGATATTGAAGTTTTAAAATCAAATTATGATATGGTTTTCAATTCTTTTTCAAAAAAGAAAACTGTAAATAATTTAATCTTATTTGCTCCAGATATTAGAATTATTAATAAGATAAGGCATAAATTCTACAGAAAAAATGCGTATCTCTTATACAAGAGTATTGTAGATATTTGGGAAGGAAGAAATGTAAGCTTTTTATTACAATTCTTTCTGGGGAAAACCTTATGGAAAATGGTTACAACCTTAAAGCCTCGTGTTGTGATTGGGATTAATGGAGAGTTATTAAAATCTGAACTTAATCGTGTTGAAAAAAATAATATCCCCACAATCATGGCAAATTCACCACTTTGGATGCATAAAGTATTAAAGGATTATTATCAAAAAGAGAAGAGAACATTTGATTTAAGTGATCATTTTTATATTATCACTGGAGGTGGTGGCTGGGATGGAACTAAAGGCCGTATTAAGTTAGGGTATAGAGTAGAAAAACCAGAATTCATTGAACAAATGTGTGATATGTTCAATATTACTCCAGATAAATTCTGTGATAATTTTGCGGCCACTGAAAGTCCGATGGCGTGTGGTGGCCATTGGTCAAAACAGCATAACGATTTTATTCTTCACGTTAATAAAGACCAAGGACGAATTGTAGTTCGAGATATCGAATCTTTAGAACCTATTAAAGAAACGGGAAAACCAGGCCTCTTAGAATTGATAACTCCCTATGGAGTAGATAGCTATGCAGGTGTAGCGGTGTTATTAGATGACATTGTTCAAGTGGAAAATTGGGAAAGATGCCCCGAATGCGGTCGAGAAGGTTCAATTTTCAGAGTATTAGGACGTTTAACCCCATCAGTAGGGAAAGGTTGCAGTTCTTTATTTAGTTTAGAAGCTTTTAACTTATGAGAAAAAAATTATTAAGGTTTATAATCAGGATGTCTAACTCCGAGTTCCTCTAATAAGGGCATTAAAAATTCATTATAAAATCCTTTTATATGTAAAACTTTCCCTAAATATAGATCTAAAAATTCTTGAATCTCATATTTGATCTTATTAATATCAATAAAGTCATATTCAGATTCAATTTTTATCTTATCTAATTTTAAAGGAGTTAATTGCTTCATGATTAAATATCGCATAAATTGAGTAAAACTGCTCTCAACTAACTGCTCTTCCTCTTCATTTAGTTCATATACATCATGAGCTATTTTATTTCTTAGGTCTTCTACACTTTTTGTTAATATTTCAAGGTTTTTAGGTAAATTTAGTGCCTCAATCTTTTGTACAACAGATTTACTATTAGAATCCTCAACTTGGGAATCTAAATATTCTATTAAAGTTGAGTAAAAGTGTATCAAGAATTTGAAGGAATCAATAGATTTATCCTCTTTCCATTTGTTATAAGAATTTCCCCAATGGTCAAAATTCACCTCATCTAAAGCATTTTTGATGCTTATTTTAATATTATCCACTTTTTCTATAAAATAATCTGAATAATCCATATAGGGTTTGTTATTTGCATCAAACTGGTATTTATAAGCCTTTCCAAATTCCTTAATTGCCCCCAATTTTTTTATAAGAGAGGGGTCTTCAATTACTTCTTTTCTCCCAATTGCTCCTGCGAATTTTATTAGATATCTACATTGAGAACAATAAGTAACATAAGAACCCCGGAGTGAAGTGAATGCTTTAAGCTCAATCTGATGCTTACCATTCGGAAATTCTACAATCTCACCCTTAGATTCTATTTGATCAAAATGCGTTTTTTCATAATGAAAAGATTCTGGAATGAATTGAAAACCACAAACTGGACATTTAACCTTCTCTCTTTTTGGTTTCATATTATCTCACTATAGTTTTTTTTTTGATATAACGCCAAGTAACAAAATAATAAAGCCTCATTTATTAGCTTTATTGAAAATATTCGCTAAAAGTAATATTAAATAATATAATATCTGAGAATTAACTAATACTTTTTTTATTAAGAGAATCTATTAAAATAAAAGTGCATTGTGCTTGAATAAAAGAGGTATTATCTTTTCTGATTGTAAAATTTGTGATTATTATGAAGAATTTGAGAGATGAATATTCAAAAAAAGTAACTTCAAAGGAGGAAGCTATTTCCAATATAAATTCTGGAAACCGCGTGGTTTTTGGACATGCTGCTGGAGAACCAATTGTATTAGTGGATGAACTTGCAAAACAAAAGGATCGCTTACAGAATGTTGAAATAGTTCATATGGTTCCTCTTAGAGAGTGTCAATATTGTATACCTGAAATGGAACAGAATTTCTATCATAATTCCTTATTTGCTGGGGCAAGCACACGAAAAGCGATAATGGAGGGGAGGGCAGATTATACTCCTACATATTTTTCTGAAATTCCACGCCTTTTTAGAGATAATATATTGCCAATAGATGTAGCTTTAATTCAGCTTTCTCCACCAGATAATAAGGGTTATATGAGTTTTGGTATATCAGTTGACTATACATTGCAGGCTGCTAAATCAGCAAAAATAGTGATTGCTGAAATAAATAATCAAATGCCTAGAACAAAGGGTGCTTATATTCATATTGCTGATATAGATTATATAGTCGAAACTGACAGACCGTTAATTGAAATATCAATTCCTAAAATTAGTGATATTGAAGAAAAAATTGGACTTAATATTGCTACATTAGTACCAGATCAGGCAAATCTTCAATTAGGTATTGGGGGAATACCTGATGCCGCATTAAAATTTCTCAAGGAAAAGAAAGATTTAGGAATTCATACTGAAATGTTTTCTGACGGAGTAGTTGACCTTTATGAAGAAGGGATTATCACAAATAAATATAATAACTTAAATCCAGGTAAATTTACTGCTACTTTCTTAATGGGAACAAAAGAGCTTTACCAATTTGTCGATAATAATCCAAATGTTGAAATGCATACTGTTGATTATACAAATAATATCTTGATTGCGGGAAAAGTTAACAATTTAATTTCAATTAACTCAGCGCTCCAAGTGGATTTATTTGGTCAGGTTAGTGCAGATACTTTGGGTTACCAACAATACTCTGGTGTTGGAGGGCAGGTTGATTTTGTTCGTGCTTCAAGTGTATCTCATGGCGGTAAATCGATTATTGCTCTTCCATCAACAAATAAAAAAAAGACGATTAGCCGCATCGTTTCCAAATTAAAAGAAGGATCATGCGTAACGACTTCACGTAACGACGTTCATTTTATCATTACAGAATATGGAATTGCAAATTTACGTGGAAAAACAATTCGCCAACGAGCAAAAGCTTTAATTAATATTGCTCATCCAAATTTTCGTAAACAACTTGAAGATGATTTCAGTAAGAGGTTTGTATCTTAAAAACTCGATTTTCTTAAAAAAAGTGATAAAATTTCCTGAAACAACTTGAATTATAATAATATTATAGTTCAGATTTAAGTCAATTTTATAAATTATATACTAATTCTAAAAAGATATATTTAAATCCTATAATAGTTATGATTAATATGGTGAAAGAAACAACATTAATTTGGTGATTGAAATAAGCGATGATAATAATATCAAAAAAAATGAAGAAGTATTATATAGAGAATGGATACCCGCTGGAAAATTTGTAAAAGTTTTAGTGCTATTTGTAGTTTTATTTATTCTTTCTATCGGTATTATAATTACTGTTTTCATACCCAAAGAATTGGCATTTATAGGGATTATACTCGGTGCTGTAAGTATAATTATTTTTCTTGTATATTGGAACTACAGAAGGCTAAAAATCACTTTAACCAAAAATCAACTTGATGTAGAATATGGAATTTTTAACCATAAAAAAATTCCAATAAAAAAGATAACCAAATGTGGAATAACTAAAGCAAATTTTAGAAAATATGGTGGAGTAGGAATTCGGTTCGGAGTAGATGGGTCAATAGCCTATAACACGGATTTCGGAGAGGCTGTAAAACTAACCTTTCAAAATGGTAGACCATTCGTTTTCTCTACAAGAAATCCACAGAGAATATGCAATCTAATAGACAAATTATTGAATTAAACTTTTTCTGTGAGTTGTGTCACTCTATTTTAAATATGGTTATTTAATTGTTTAAATATGAATTGTTTAGTTTATTGAGAAATGTTAAATAACTTTTCAATAAACTTTGAAAATTTAAAGAAAAAAAAATATTTAATAATTAAGATATTTTACCTTATACCTATTTATAAGTATTTAATAGCTAAAAGGATATCGTCTCGTGTTATTTTCTTACGCTTACCGTGTTTGGTTAATTGTAAAGCGGTTTTCGTCAATTTCTCTGCAGATGAGCCCAACCACTCAACCAATTCATTTACAGCATCACGAGCAACAATAACAGCCCCATTATGTTTCATTAATCTTCTAATAGGGCTCCAACTTATATATTCAGAACCAGCCATTTTTTATTCCTCCACTTTTTTAAATAATTATTTTAATTCTTTTTGAATTTTATTATTTTTTAAGAGATTGTTATATAGATATACATCTTTTGGTTATTTAAAGCTTTTTATCCATACTTAATTTTATGGAAATAAAAATAAAAAAAATTAAACGACAAAATTCGAAATTATAAACTTGATCAATTTTATGGAAGTTAAGAAATTTTTTATTTATTCATTAAAAAATCGAGTTTTAAAACAAAACATTTATTTCCAAAAGATTAAAATAATTCAAAGAGAATTAAAATTTATAAGATACAGTTTAAGAACTATATATCCTTGATAAAAATGATTTGGAACACGAGAATAACAAAAATGACCGGAACCCAATACCCAATAATAATGGGAGCTTTTGTGGGATTAGGTCGAGCTGAATTCGCAGCATCTTTTTCAAATGCTGGAGGGTTAGGAATTCTAACAGCAATAAATTTTAAAGCTGTTGACAAGTTTCAAGAAGAAATTGAAAAAATGAAAAAATTGACAGACAAGCCTTATGGAGTAAATTTTTCAGTAATGCCTCCACAATTCATTGAAAGAACAGGAAGAGGAAGAACAGAAGATTCTTATCTTGATTATGTAGACATTGCCATTGATGCCGGTATTAAAGTTTGTACTACATCAGCCTATAAAGCAGCGAAAATAGGAAAAAAATTGCACGATGCGGGATGTTTTTGGTTTCATAAATGTGCAACAGTGAAACATGCCTTATCAGCCGAAAAAGCTGGTGCTGATGCCGTGACTATTGTAGGTCTTGAGGGTACAGGTTTTAAAAACCCTCTTCAAAACACTACACTTATTAATATGACTATGGCAAGAAAACTATTAAAAATTCCAGTTATCGCGGCAGGGGGTATTGGAGATGCTAGAGGTTTCCTAGCTGCTCTTGCCATGGGTGCGGGTGCTGTATGTTTTGGAACCGCAATTATTGCAACAAAAGAATGTCCTGCCTCCGATTCATGGAAAAAGGCATTGTTAAACCAAGATATCTTTGATGAGAAATTTCATAAGAAAATTTTCCATTTTCAATTAAAAGATTCTCCAATAGGCTCCATGGCTGCGGGTCATTGCGATGAAATTGTCTCACTTAAAGAATTTATTGATAATATCATATCAAATGCCGAAAAAATCCTAAAAAAATGGGGTTATCAAGGTAATGAATTCAATACTTTATGAAAATAATTATTATTCTCTAATTCATTATGTTTCCAATACATGTTATTATTTATAAGACCAAATAATTAATTATGGGAAATGAATTTGGTAAAGAAAAGAAATAAAAAGAAAGTAAAGGGAAATAAAGGATCTAACGGTAAAGACTCTGAAGTAAAGGAATATGGTGTAGTATTAACTAAAGATAAGAAATATCGTCATCGAATTTATCCTCAAAAAGGGAAAATCCCGGATGAAGATGATGATTATAAAATCGTTTAATTTTTGATGAAAATAAATTATAACTTTATTATTTTTCATACATTTAAAAAAGTTAGTTTTAAATAGGAGAGCCTGAGTAATTAAATTGTATGAAGGGATCAAAAAAATTAAGAGATAAATTGCCAGATTATCAAGGAAAAAGAATACTCAAGTTTTTGATAATCGCACCTATTACGTTCTTAAGCGCCTTAATATTTCAATTGATTGTGGATTCAATACCACGAATTCTTACAGATGTTCCCATCTTGCAGATTTTAGCACCGTTTACTCCTATATTTGGATCTCTAATTATACTAATAATTGGTTTCTTGTTGGTATATTCTTTCTGGCGATCTCGAGACAAGTATTTGAGTAAATACGGTGAATTAGCTTATCAAAAAGCATTTAAATTTGTAGTGACTGGCGTACCTATGGTAATTTCTGTTATAATCCATAGTTATTTCCCTAATGATTTAATTGTACCTTATCAAAATACTCAAAATCTCGCGTGGTATTTAGGAACTCCAATTTCTGATGTATTTTTCAATTGTATTTTTTTCTATCAGATTAGCTTTATCGATAATCTTTGTAGGTTTAGGAATGGCTGTTGTTTCGAAAGCTTTAAAGATATTCGGTATCGATTATATGGGGTTAGTCTATGTTTATTACCCAGAGGAATCTACACTCCAAGATCATGAAATTTATTCTATATTACGTCATCCAACTTATCACACTTTAATGTTATTTAGTATTGGAAGTATATTTCTTAGATTCTCGATTTATTCAATTATCTATTTTTTCATATTTATAATTGGAATAAATTTGCACCTTAAATTCGTGGAAGAAAAAGAATTACTAAAAAGATTTGGAGAAGGATACAAAAAATATAGGGAAAATGTACCAGCAATTTTCGTAAGATTTAAGGATCTTAAGAAATATTTCTCCATTGTTTTTTATAAATTAAGATAATCTCAGGTATGTAATAATAGTTTATAAGACAGTTGAATTAAATTTGAAACATGGAAATTTTCAATATTGCATAAGCGCCATAAAAACTAATTAATAATATTCCTTCCCATCTTTTTAAGGTTTTTTCACTCCATAATAAGTAAAGTGCAAGAAATAACGCCAAGAATAGAACAGGTAAATCGAAAAACAGAATTATCCTTGGAACATTAAAATTAACGATTATTGCACCCGATCCTGTAGCTAATAAAATATCACATATATTGGAACCTAAAATATCTCCTACAGCAATTCCATAGGACTCTCTCCTTATAGCAGTTAAATCAGCAACTAATTCTGGTAAACTTGTACCAAACCCAACAATTAAGATTCCAACTACATTTTCAGGAATATTAAATTCTTTTGATAAATCATGCGATGATAATAATGTGAATTCTGCCGCGAATAATAGTATAATAAGACCTATTAAAAAAATACATATGTCTTTAAATGTTGATGATGTTTTATGAGGACTCTCAATTGGTTCAAAACTTACAGTATCTAGGCGTTCCTTTTCAAGATAACCAGATTCTAATTTTTTTTTTTGTAGAAGTCTCTCACTCCAAATTACTAATGATAGATAAAGGATATATATTATTATCATTAAGAGTGCTTCAAATTGAGTTATAAGTCCATCAAGGGCGAAAAAAAGAAAAATCAATAAAGAAATAAAGAGCATAGGACCTTCCCTTCTTAATTCCCACTTACTGACGAAAATCGGTTGGCTTACTGCTAAAATTCCCAAAATTAAAGTAATCTGAGTCAAAAAAGAACCAACTTTATTTCCAATTACTATTGCATCAATGGTAGGATCAATGCCTAAAAGCTTATCAAAACCACCCATTATACTGACTGCAATCTCTGGCAGACTAGTCCCTATCGATAATATCGTCAGTCCTACCATCATATGACTAATATGAAAGCGATCTGCTATACTTTCAAGTCCAATTATCACAACTTTCGCGCCAAAATATAAGCCGATAAACCCTAATATAAGAAAGAGAATTGATAATAAGATCATGGCTTGTTATTAAAATTAGTATCAAATTTAAACTTTTAAATCAAAAATATAATTTGTTCTACACCTTAAAATCTAAATAATCAAGACTTAATGTTGATGAGTGGTTGAGACTCCTCGATGTGTTGAAAGGTAAGAAGTTTGGAGTTTTTGGTTTAATTAGAGGGATAACTACCCCACACGAGGTTTAGCAGGCCCAACAAATTTCTGAGGATTTAGAGCATGCCAATCTTTTCAATTCCTCCATATCTATATAAACTTTGGAAGTAGATACCATTTATTTATACAATTTCGGTCTTAACAAAATTATATATTAAATTTCACAACATATTATTCCCTTAAATTTAAAATTAATTCCATCCATAATTACATATTAATTTCAATCTTAATTAAAACAAAAGTGATCAAACTGGAATCTTTTCATAAACGAGGTTTAGGTAAAGAGCATCCAAGAAGCCATCTAATACAATTATTAGCAGCGTTTATTTTTTTTCTTATATGGCTTTTAGATTCCTTTATTTTCACGTTCTCAACGGTATTAGCCCGTTATATACCTTTTTTTATACGGATTATTTTATTTCTGAGTCTCTTAATAATAGGACTTTTTTTAATATTCAGAACGGGTCATATTTTATTTCATGAACATACACCTTCTAAGTTGATAAAAACGGGGATTTTTGCACATACAAGACACCCCTTGTATCTTGGTGTTCTTATAATATATCTTGGGCCTATATTTCTATCATTGTCATTGATTTCAATTATCGGATTTATCATCGCCTTTATTTTATATAATTGGATTGCTACCTTTGAGGAAAATGATCTTGAGAAGTTGTTTAAAGAAGAATATTCAGAATACAAGAAAAAGGTCCCTAAATGGATTCCATCCTTAAAACATTGATGATTCGATAAATTGGATATCCTAAAAATAGTTTTTTAGTTAAAAGAGAATTAATTGAATAATTTTAAATACTCAGTTAATTACTCATTAATCCACTAATAATATAACTTATCCATGAACCTGGTTTTTTAGGTATATCAAAATCTATCCATGCTGATTTCATATAGGATGTATCTGCTTGCCAGAATCCATCAGATCGTTGTTTTTCTGTTAAAATTTTTATAGCATCATTACAACGCTCATCTTCAATCAAGCCCTTTGTTTTAAGTAGGGATAAAATTTCTATAATATTCGACTTATAGGTATAAGGGTAGGATCCAACAATCCATTAATAATATTCCCTTGGTATATCCATCAGTGAAATGATTAAATCAGATACACATTGAGCAGTAGAATGGAGTTTATCTAAATCAATCTTATCAAGTGTATCTTCTGCTGTTAGTAAATAATATGGAGATCTGATCCATTGAATAACTTTTAAATCTGCTTGAGTCGTAAAATGTCCTGCTTCCCCAATTGGAGGTGTTGCGAAAAAATTATCTGGAATTAAGATCATTCTTTCAATATTATGGTCCCTACAGACCTTAATAACAGGGGCTACTAAATTTTCATTTCGTGAGATAAAAAGCGCTCCTATTGAAAGATTATTAGTGATCTTAAAGTCATGTGTTTTAGGGTCTTCTACAACTTCTTTAGCACACATATGTTCTAAGTTTACATCTACAAGTACGTTTTTTAATAAGGTGTCCTTATATTTACGGGCAAATGTTTCAGCACCAATCCCACCATATAGATGCCCCGCCGATAAACAAAATAATAAAGACCTTAACCGTTTATTCCTTGAAACTTTTGACCATGCTCTTAGTTGAGCTAACACCATCGCTACTCCTGTACCATCCTCAGATGCTCCTCTAAATGCTGAATCATGATGACTTGAAATCATTATCATTTCCTCTGAATTTCCTGGTAAAATGCCCCAAATATTATGTGCTATACTTGGTTCTTTAAATCCTTCAAGTATCATAGTACATTGAGCATTTTCTTCCTGTGCTAACTCTCGAACTTTTATTCCATCATATTTACCTACATATAACGCAGGGATAGGTTTCATAACTCCATCATAAGGGCCCCAATGGCTGTTAATATTTGAAGGATAATCCCTTAAAATTAATACTAATCCCAACGCACCTCTATCGAATGCTCGCCAATACACAGAATCTTCTCTTCTTTTTCCGCCTAAAGCTTGGGGTGGAAAATTAGATAATGCAAATGTCAAGATGAGTTCAGTAGTGTCATCGATTGAATTTGATGGATCAGAAACATAATATAGCTTTGCTAAGTTTATCAATTTCCCTAAAGGTAAGGTTGGAAATTCAATATCTGCTACTGCAATTTTATCGCTAACGTCTACTTTTTTAAAATCTTTTTCTTTTCCCGTACCAATGTAAACCAAAGGGGCTGTTATACCGTTTTCCGTCGTAAACCCTGTGTTAAGTACATAAAAACATGATATTTCTATCTCTTCTCCTTCTGTTGATATTGTTAATTTCCAATTCGTCGCACTCCAATTTATAACTTCAACAGGCTCCTTTCTCACAGATTCCAATCCTAATTCTTTACATTTACTTACCAAAAAATCTTCAATTTCATGAGCTTCTTCAGTCCCAATTCTCCGATGTGGAACTTTACAAATATCTTCTAAATCTTTTTGAATAGTTTCTGAGGGTGGTGCTTCAACTTTTAACTTTGGTGGTTCAGTTTCAAGTAGAATTTCTTCAGCTCTTTTCCTAATCTTTTTCATTTTTGGAATTAATTTTATCAAATTCAAAAGAAACTTCTTCTTTGAAAATCGAAATTCTGTAACAGGTTTGGAACTTTCTTGAATTTCATTCATAATTAGATTATTATTTCCTTCATATTTATTTAAAATTAATTACATTGACCGAAAATTATTACTTTAAAATTTCGTTTCAGGATTTTTAGATTATCTACTTATGTTTTTTTCTCTATTTACAATTTCTTTATTATTTATAGAATATAATCATATTTATTCATTAATCATTTAGAAAATGAGTATTCATGGCCTATGATTTGATAATTGTTGGAGGCGGTCCAGGCGGGGCTACTGCGGCAAAGATTGCTGCAGAGAGTGGCTTAAATGTTTTATTACTTGAAGCAGGTAAGGAAGGACGATATAAATGCTGTGCTGGTGGTATTCCGGTTACCAATGAGGATTTCACACCAATTCCCCATGGTGTTGGTGAACGTGAAATTACAGGTGGAGTCTTAGTCACCCCTGAAAAGGGACCTATGGAATTTGATACAACAGAAGAGAAAGATAAGGGATACTGCATGTTTCG
>JAUWHL010000159.1 GCA_030605895.1 Promethearchaeota archaeon
GTGTTCTTTGAATTCCATTACTTCTGTATCATATCCCATTAATGATAATTGAAATTTATTTATTTTTCGACGATTTTCGCTGATTAAATTTAGAAAAAATAGCCAAGTTATAACTAATGCCGAGGAACTTGCAGCTCCAGCATTAATTGGGATGTCTCCAGTAATTTTAATCTTATACCCGCTTTGAAATTTGACACCATTTCGAATATATTGATTATAAGCACTCCTAATATAGTCTCTATTTGAATTATATTCCAATTCTTTATTTTTTAATTTTATTTCAATATTTTCATTTATATCTGGAAGATCAATGAGAAGATGTAAATTAGTTATTTTTGTTGCTTCTAAATATACATATTTCGAGATAGCCATTGATATAATAGGATAGTTTAAATAATCTTGATGCTCACCAAATAAAGTAATCCTGCCAGGAGCTCGTATTCGAATCATAATATAATGAGAAGTTATATTACACTGATATCACAGATGTATTATAATTCTTTTTTTTTTTAATTACGTAGATACTATTGAATTATTAAATAAGTTTTCAACATTTTTAAAAATATTTGATATTAATTCCTGAGATTAATGATTTGTGATATTATAATAATTAAAGATGGATTACCTTTATTCTCTAAAAATTTCGCTAATTCAAATATCAAAAATCTTCTTTCTCAGGAGGACAATCTTATTATGATATCTGGGTTTTTCTCAGCATTAAATTCTTTTTCAGACTCGTTTGAGTCTATGGGGACAATTTCCGAGTTGAAATTATCAAAGAATAATCTGAAATTATCTTTCTTAAAAGATTCAAATGTTCCAGATTTAATCTATCTTGCTACTTATGACAATAAATCGGACTTATTAAATGTACAACAATTTTTAAAAAAAGTCTCTAATTTTTTTTTGAAAGAGTTTAGTCTTAAGCAAATTTTGGGCTGGAATGGAAAGTTAGATTATTTTAAGCATTTTGAAAATGTTGTAAAACTACTTCTCGATGAAGAAAATCGAAAAAATCAAGAACACGATAATAATAAGATATTCGAATTTTTTAATAGTTTTGTAGAAGATGAAGGAAAACCTATAGAACCAAAGAGGGAGGTAGAAAATGTTGAAGAGTCTCCAGAATACTATAATTATATCCCGATTTTTACTACTTCAAAAAGAATTAATCCCAGATATTATCTCACGGGAGATACATCATGCAAAGTGTATAAACAAATTGATGGAAATAAATCTGTCAATCAAATATCTAAAGATCTTTCTTTAGAGCAAAATCAAGTTTATAATGTCTGTAAGAATCTTATCAAGATGGGATTTATAAGATTAAACTAATTCTTCAAAGATTTATCTCTTTCAATTGAATAAAATTCTATTTAGGTTTTTTTACCACAAAATCTGTTTTGAATGTTATGTTCCATTATCAATCACAAATTTTTCTTCCAAAGGATATTAATATTATCATATTCTTAATATTCTAGAGTAAAAAATCATAATATTATACATTTTGGTGTAAAAAATTTCAGCCTCATCAATCAATCCTTCACAGTCAATAGATGCCCTTATAGAAGAGTTAAAGAGTGCTACTGGGTTAAATTTTCAGCAATATCAAAGGAAATTCCTAGAAAAACGAATTGATTTTAGAATGAAAAATTTAAATCTTGATTTTTATCAAGATTACGTCAATTACATTCGCAGCCATCCCATTGAGGTTGACTTATTTTTAGATAAATTCACAATTAATTATACTTATTTTTTTAGAAATTATAGCGTTTATGAGAATTTTGAGAAATTTATAAAGATATATACCAATCAAAGTAATAGGCCCCTTCGTATTTGGTCAGCTCCTTGCGCAACAGGAGATGAACCATATTCTATAGCAATGATCTTAGATCAATTGAAAAATAAAAACAAGAATTTTCCTGAATTTGAGATTGTAGCTTCTGATATTGATCCAACAGCCCTTAAAGAAGCAACTGAAGGGATTTATGGAGAATATCCGGTACATGAAACGCCAGAACTATATTTAAAATCTTATTTTACAAAAAAAGATACTGAGCTTGGACCCAAGTTCACAATAAGTGAAGACATAAAAAAAAAAGTCGAGTTTATCCAGGAAGATATAATCAAAAGCCATAAAAAAAATTATAAATATGATGTTATTTTCTGTCGAAATTTGTTTATTTATATAAATCAATTCGCAAGAGAAAAGCTATTAAGTATTATAGAATCACGTCTTTTTGATGGAGGTTTATTAATTTTAGGAGGCTCAGAAACATTACCTCGTAAAAATAGTAGTTTTAAATCAATAAATATTAGAGACCGTTTTTATGTTAAAAACTTAATTACTCAAGATGTAACTTATAGGAATAAGGTTTGCAATCTATTAAATCAATCCAGAGATGTAAAAATCGAGAGACAAATGCAAACAAGTAAAGGTTCAAATAAGTCCATTAAAAAAGAAGTTAAAAAAATCCAAGAAAAAACAAAAACAATAGAAAAACCTAAAAAAATTCCTAAAGAAAAGGAAATTTTAGATATAGAGCCAAAGAAGAGGGTGTCCAAATCTCAGAAAGAGAATCTAGAATTAATAGAACTTGAAAGGATTGAAGCTGAAGTTAAGATCACTGGAATTGAAGTTAATAATGGCTTTAATGGGAATTTTACGGAAAGGAAAACCAACCAATTAAAAGAACCAACGAGAAAACCTTTAGCTAATACTCGAGAAGAAGAGCTGAGGAAACGAGAATTAATCTTAGAGCAACGAGAAAAAGTTATAGAGGAAAAGATTGCATATTTAGATGAAAAATATGAGAACATAGAAAAGGAAAGAAAAGAAGTAAACATATTAGCAAAAAAAGTTAAACAACAAGAAAGGGAAGTTAAAAATCGTATAGAAATTTTGGAACGCCTTACCAAACAAAGTGAACAAAGAGAAAAATTAGTAGAACAAAAAGAAAAGCAATTTGAACGTCGAATAAAACAAGTAGGAGAGTATACTAGACAATTTGTACAACAAGAAGTCCAAATAAACGGAACTTCAAAAAATACACTTGATGATAGAATTGATACGAATAAATACGATGAAGAGCGTTTAGATCGTATCGATAAACCAAATAGTAATAAAGAATTAATTATTCCTATGGGCTATTATGGTTTGATAAACTCTTTCGACCAAAATGAAGCTGCAACTAAATTCATTATACCGGGATTAGGATCAAGTATTGCTCTAATCCTTAAAGATCCAGTTAATAATATCTTTGCTATGTCACATATATCATTACCCTCTTCATCCGCTTCAAAACAAGGTTATCATTTACTTTTTCCCCATACATTTATAGATACTTCAGTTAAAGATTTATATAATGATTTAATCTATCATGGAGCTAATAATTCATATATTACTGCTCTCATAGTTGGAGGAGCAAAACTATTTTTAGATTATGATATGACATATCAAGAGAATATAAACGCAATAAAAAAAGAATTAGAAGCAAGAAAAATAGAAATTATTGCTGAAGATCTAGGCGGAATAAGTGAGAGAGCGATAATCTATGATTCTATAAATGATACTCTTCAGGTTAAAAAGACCTGGGAATTTGAATATCGAAGAATTATTTAGGGAAGATTTTTTTAATGCTGTTTTCTTTTTTGTTGGAGTTTCTTTTTCTTACGCTCCTCATTCTTAATTTGCTCTTCTAGCTCGTATAATTGTGAATCTGCTTTACCTTGAAGTTTAAATTGCCCAACTATTTTACTTGCTTCTCGTTCACCAGTTTTTGATATTTTTTCAAAAGATAATTCTATTGGTGAGTCCTGACTTAAAGCTAAGTTAATAAAGTTTATAAAGCCAATATGTTTACTTGGAGCAATATTAAGCTTAAGACTTACTTCTTTTTTTTTCTTAGTAGTTGTTTTTAAAATCAAACGTAATTTCAAGAGTGTTCAATCTCTATTTTGTATAAATGAGTTAATTATATATTTAATATATCTGTTATTAAAATTATAAAAACATCAGACTTTATATTGTTTATGCCCTCTAAATACAGATTACGAAGAATATTTAAGCCTTTAATTAAATTATTGGCTAAAGGATTAATTAAAATGAGAGTAACACCAAATTTAGCTACAATTATTATGCTTTGTTTTGCTATTTTAAGTTTTATTTGGATTTCATTTTTTCAAAATCTATTGGTCTTTTCTATTTTAGTATTTATTACAGGGATTATGGATGGAGTCGATGGTTCGATTGCTAGACTGACTGAAAGAGCAAGTAAGTTTAGAGGATTTTTCGATTCTGTAATGGATCGAATATCAGAATTTTTC
>JAUWHL010000301.1 GCA_030605895.1 Promethearchaeota archaeon
TATAATTTGAGAGGGTCTTTTGTTCTAATTGCATTTATATCCCTAAATCTTATCAATCATTCGTTTTAATTTAAAATATAATTGTTTTATTTATATTTATTAAAGGTTTTATTATTTTTTATTCCAGAATTTCTTGAATTGAATAGATTTAAATAAATTTCATTAAATGATTCTTAGAATTAGAAGAAAATAGAAGCTCACTTTTTTTTTTATCTTGAAATCTCTTAATAGCTACATCTAAATATTCTTTATTCGAGTCAATTCCAATAAACTTTCGATTTAAAATACTGCATACAATTCCTGTTGTACCAGAACCAACAAAAGGATCTAATACCCAATCACCCTTATTCGAAGAAGATGATATTATTCTATTTAATAACTCCAATGGTTTTTGTGTTGGATGTTTACCAAATTCTTTCTCATACTTAGGCATTAAAGGAATTGACCAGACACTTCTCATTTGCTTATCCTTATTCTTCAATTTATCTTTAGGGTTATTCCAAAACTTCATTTTCTCATAATTAAATGTATGGTGTGAGGTTTTAGATTTACGAGCCCATAATACTATTTCATGGCTATGTGTAAAGTATTTGCATGATAAATTAGGTGGAGCATTCGGTTTGTACATCACAATATCATTAATTACATCATAACCATTTTTCTCTAAAAGATAACCCACTTTGTAGATAATATGCAAAGTTCCAGAAACCCACATACTACCATTTTTATTTAAAACTCTTTTACAAGCTTTTAACCAAGAATCTGTAAAATTAATATCTTCATCGAAACCTTTTGATTTATCCCATTTCCCTTTATTAACTGAAACCATCCTCCCTGATGAACAAGTAATTCCATCATTTGATAAGAAATAAGGTGGATCAGCAAAAATTAAATCAAATTTTCTATCTTCAAATTGATTAAGTACCTTTAAAATGTCTCCATGATATAATATAAAATCTTTCTCATCAAAATAAGGCTTTATCATATCTAGATAAATATCTCTTAGGAACTATAAAAATTCAATCAAACTGGTTAAGAAAATATAATATCTTTTAATTATTAACTTTAAAGTTTAATATTAACAAACACTTAATATTCATGTAAGAAAATCGTAACCTTATTCAAAATGCTTTAGAGATATAAACATGATAAATAAACAACGGTTTGAAGAGTTATTTAATCAGCACGTTATTAAAGATATTTCTGAAGAACAAATTGATATCGTTCTTTCTGGTCAGTATGGTAAAGCGTTAGAACTACTAAGAGATGCAGAATCAACAGGCTTATTTCCTGCTCTAGTTGGACCGCCTGGCGTTGGAAAAACCATATTGTGTCGATATTTTGCTAGTTTAAGGGCGAAGGAAAACAAAAACAAGAGCTTTCAATGGTTAACTATGGATGAGAGCATTAAACCATCTCATTTTATTGGTTCGTTTGATCCCGCAATTACGTTAAAGAAAGGATTTGTATTAGAAGCTTTTAATCCCGGGCCATTATTAAACGCAATGCTAGAAGGGGGTACTTTTCTGGCTAATGAAATTAATAGGGCTACAGAATATTCTCAAAATACGTTATTAGAACCCTTAGAGGAAGCATCCATTGCTATTCCCCATTTAGGGCGAATAAAAGCAGATAAAGAATTTTTTTTTATATGTGCAATGAATCCTGAAGAATTATCTGGGACTCATCGCTTATCTGAAGCTTTAAAAGATAGAATAAAAGTTTGGATCAAACTAACTTATCCGGATAAATCCACTGAATTAGATATAATAAGAATTAATTTACCTGAACACTTTATTATTGAGGAATCTGAATTAGAATTAATATATTCAATTATTAAAGAAACAAGACAAAATAAAATTGATATTGACATTCCTGCTTCTATAAGAGCTGGAATTGCTATTGCTAAATTATTAGCAAGAAAAAGACTAGTAGAAAAAGAAGAAAAAGTGAAAGAAAAAGAATCTGTGTATGTTTATCTATCAGAAATTGCTCGTCACGTTTTATTGGGAAGTTTAAAGCCTAAACCTGGAGTAAAAGTCGAAACCGTTATAGAAAATATTATTCTTAAGACCTTAGGAGGGTAAATTATTGGGAGTGTTTCCTGAAAACCCATGCGAGTTTGCAGTAGAGTTTATAAGAAGGATGAGAAATCATCCAGATATAATCCAAATGCCATCATCACGGCAAGTGTTATCAATACCAAATTTAATCATATCAAGATTTTATCGTAAAGGATCAATTACACCAAATGATTTTATTGAAATAGGTACTGTCACCTCATTTCCAGATAACCAAAATTTAGCAAAAGATATAGCCTTTGAGATTCTCTTTCCAAATTATAAGAAGGACTTAATGAAATCATTCTTTGTTGAGAGTGAGATTGATAATTTTGAGGATGAATTGAAAAATTCCGGGATCAAATCAGAATTAGACCAATTCCAAGACCTAATAGATGAGATTGAATTATCAAAATCATTTGATACAGATATGATTCAGCAATTAGAAGAATTCATGGAACAATTAAATCAAAAGAGAAATGAAGAACCCTATAAATCTGCGCTTAATTTCTTCAATGATAATTCTGAGTTATACAAAGAAGAAATAACTTCATTTGAGAAATTACTTGAAGAAGCAAAAAATAGAATGATTCAAAAGATTAATTCCTTAGATCCAAAGGACCTCAAAGCTGGTAGTAACTTAGGATTAAATGATTTAATTCAAGAACAATCTTTAAGGGAATGGGAAAGAATTACAAGTAAAGCTCTAAATAATCAAAATATTGAGGTTGATCTAAATAATCTGTTAAAATCAGGAAATCTCGAGGATTTACTTCAATCCATGAAATTTCTAAAAGAAACAGGGGGGATTCCTAAAGAAAAATTAGATAATCTAAAAAATGAGCTTCAAAATAAAATTAGTAATTTAGATCAATTATTTCAATCAGCAAAACAGTTAGGAGAACCTCCCAATTTTAATCAAGATGATATATTAAACAATAGCATTAATCAATCTTCATTTGAACATAATTATAACTTAGCAAATTCACTTGATCAATTTTTTGGCACTAATCTCAGATCTTCTTTAATAGATAAATATGATCAGCAGATTAAAAATACCCAAATGAAGCTTTCGCTTGAGACCTTAACAAAAACTGCATTTGCAAACAAATCGTGGAACTCATTATTCAATCAAGCACTTCAAAATGCTATAAAAGAAGCGATGTCTCAAAACAAAAAATTTGAGGCTTTCAAATCTCTTACCAATCAAATGCAACAACTTATGAATAGTTGTCCAAATATGCACTGTAGCCAAAAAATGGCGCAAAGTATTCCAAATCTTACCTCTTTAACTTTAGAATCTTGTGAAACGCCATATCAACTAAGAAATGCTACCGAATTCTTAAGAAAAATAGGGTTGAATCCAGAATCTCAAGTTATAAAAGAAATTGGAAAAAAACTTGATATGCCTGAAGATGAAATCTTTGAATTAATCGAACCGACTTACCAATTACTCAAAAAATTAGTAGAGAAAAAAAAAGCAGATTATCAAAGATTAAGTAACTTAATGAATCAAATTCAAGATCAATTAAACCCTGAGAGAATAAAAGAATTGACCGCTACAGCCCTAGCTTCTGATAACAGAGATGCTTTAGGAGCTCTTGGAAATTTTAATTTAAGTGAAGCGTTGAAAAGTGCTCAACAAATAGGAGGTCAAGAAGGGGAGAATAAGATGATTTCCTGTTTATCTGCGGGGAGTGGAGAAAATCTACTTAAACAATGGTTTATTCATCGAAAAAATCTATCAGAAGCAACAAAGCAAAAAGTAAAAGAATTAGCAAAAAAAATGTTGGTTGAATTAGGTATTTATTATTCACGAGCACATTTAGGTAGTTCTACAACAGGTCCAATCCCAATTAATATAGTAAGACCGTATTCAATAGGAGATGATTTTGAAAATATTGACCTGGAGGAAACCATAAATAACATCTTAGAAAAAGGTAAAAAATTAGATCATATACAATATGATGATTTCTATGTTTTTGAAACGGCAAAAGGGCTTCGGACTGCTTGTTTTGAACTTGACATCTCGGGTAGTATGACTGGAGATAAACTCGTTTACATGGCAATATCTGCTACAATGTTGATATATTCTCTAAGAAGAGATGAATTTGGTATAACTTTTTTCGAATCTAATACTCATGTTTTAAAAAACTTAGATGAAGAAGTAAATTTAGAGAAGATTGCAGATGAACTTCTTTCAATTAAAGCAAAAGGTGGAACACGATTACAAAGCGCCCTTGAATGGGCAAATAAACAATTTAAAGATCACTCGAATTCACGTGAAAAATTAAATGTATTATTTACTGATGCTGAAGTTTTTGATATTAAAGAGGCTTTAATAGAATTTAGGAAAATGCGTTCATTAGGTGTAGATTTCATTCTAGTTTGTCCTGAAACATCCTATAATTTAAAGGAGGCTAAAAAAATGGTAAAAATAGCTGGAGGGCAGTTGCTTTCTATTAAGAATTGGGAAGATTTTCCCAAATTATTTTCCGATATTATTAATTCAAGATTTTAAAAGGCTACATTTCTACTATAAATTCTAATTGTAGATGAATTTTCCCTAAAATAAGTTTTTAAAATAAAATTTTTTGATGATACTGTATTTCTATATGATTGACACTTATTAATATATAAAGTAAAGCAGATATAAAGAAAAATAAAAAAAAATTCCCAAATTAATTTCAGAAATAATAAAATCAAGATTCTAAAATAATGGTAAAAAAATCAATATCAAGTTTTATAATTGATAAATTTGGTTTAAATTTATATCAAAAATCACTTAGATTTCTTACTAATAAAATCAATATAATTGATGTCGAAGAAGATCCAATAAATATAAGAAGTATCATTTTAGATAATGAACGTGAATTTCATCTAATAATAGATGAGAAGAATAATGAAATCTTTCATGACTGCCCCTCATTTCTGATTCATCCTGAAAGAGAAAAAAAAATTTGTGTTCATTTAATTAAATTTTTATTAGTTATTAAAAGTAGTATTGCTCAGAATATCTTAGAAAATTTAAAATCTTACACTTTAACGTCTGAAGATATTGGTTCACATAAAAAAAGAAAAAATTTTCTTCTATTAGCTAATAGTTGTTTTGATAATAATAATTGTGTTGAAGCACTCAGCTATTTAAATAAAGCAATTTTTAATCAGTTCGATAGTGAAGATATTATTAAGACTTACTTAAATACTGCAATTGACAATAATTTATTCATCGAATTCTTTGAATTTTTAAAAAATGGATATGAAAATGAATTAGAGACTTACATCTTAAAATTTAATAGTAATATAGAAAAAGGTTTTATAAAATTCTTAAATTCAATATCCGAATATTCTTTTTTTGACCTTCTTAAAATCATTGAATCCATGGATAAAATGTTTGAATTTAAGAAAATTTCATTTTTGGCATCAGAATTTGATAAACTGAACAAATTGGTAAAATCTCCAAATTTTAATAATAATTATTTTTCTATTTATCTAATAAAACGAAATTACAATGAATTTATAAACTTAAATCCAAAATTTACAGAAATTTTTTCTCAAGTTCAACTAGAATCTCTAAAAAGTAAACTTATAAATTATTTCTTCTCTGAAATTGATAATTTTTGTGTGATAGACAAGTTAAAACTATTGAAAAAGCAATTTCAGGTTATAAATATTCCTAAAAAAACCTTTTATGATGAATATAAGAGATATAAAAAAGAAATACAAGAATTAGAGAAAAAAGTTTATCTCAAAAAATTTTCATTTTTAAAATTATTGATGGAGAAATACAATATAATAAAAACAAAAGGAGAGTTCAGAAAAAAGAGAAATACCTATATTGTAAAACATAGCGAAGACAATTTAAAAAATCCTGTATATAATTACATTATTTCTCGTATTGGTTTTTTTGGATTAAATGAACAAACGATTAAATCTTCTGAAATTGGTATTAATTATTATATTATGAAAGAGTTATTCTTAGACGATATAAGTAGTTTTCAAGATGTATTTTATTATAGGCAACAGTTCTGGGGAGAAATGGAAGATTATGAAATAAAATCAATCGATGGATTATCTTTATCAAGTGAAATTATTGAATATAGTTACGATATTGATTATAAATATTCAGATGATTTAATGATTATTGAATGGGATTTAGCACATAAACCATTTCAAGGAAGTATAGTTAATGCTTATGGATCTCAAATAATAATTCCCGATTATAATAACCCATTATTTCATGATCTAAAACCTTTTGATTTGTGTTATTGCAAAAAAACACCTGTTAAAATCGAAAGTAAGATAATTAAAACAATTAATGTAATAAAGAAATGTTCTTTTAAAGATGCTATTAAAAGTGTTTCTAAAAGTATGGAATTTATAGAAGGGTATTATCCATTATCACTTGTAAGAGCAGTATTAAATAAGGAAATTGATCCCTTCCATGCTAATGAAATTGTGTTTCATAATCCAAATAAACTGTTTGTACCTAATTATAATGCCTTCATCAAGGCTTTTAATGAATTTTTGTTGAATTATATTTTTAAAGAGAAAGATTATATATTTGAAGAATTAAAAAATGATATCGTCCCTAATACTAATCAAATTTTAACTTTATTAAATTTAAATAATGAATTATCTGGATTAGATCTACCCTATACTGAAATTCTAAAAAGAAGTATTTATCCGGATATTGCTTTAAAAGAATTTAAATCAAGATTTTTGAATGAAATCCATTCTATTGTAAAAAACGTATTAAATCAACGCAAGTTTGGAAGTACAATTATATTTGATTTGAAAAAAATACAACATACTCCATTTTTTAAGTATTCCAATGAAATTCTTGATATTAGAAAAGAAGAATTTGAATCCTCTGAAGTCTTTAGATTTTATGATAAAGATGAGGTATTATATGATATGACTGAAATTATTAAGACATATTATGGTAAAAAATTTTTGGAGATACTTCATAAAGAGAAGAAATTAATTCTAAAACCTGAAAAGTTTAAGAAATTTCATGATTTTAGTTCAAAATTAAATTTAAAATTAAAAATTGTGAATAAGAATAATTAAGTATTAAATTAATTTTTAAATTGTAACTTTCCATAAACGGCATCATGACCGGTTATAAACCAAAATTTTCCTTCCTTCCTTTATCAATTGCTTCAATTAAATTTTCAGGGATTTTATCAAAATTACTCTTTGCTTCCCGTTATTCAATTATGAATTTAAATAAAAAATATTTAAGAGGATAATTTTTTTAGTATCATAATTTTTTTTATTAAAGCATAAATTTTATTTACGTAGAATCTGAAAGTTTATTTGATAATAGTAAACGAAATTATTAAACTATGAAAAAAAATAATTTTCAACACCCCTCAAAGGATATTGCTGAAAGTAAGGGAACAATTCTTAGGGGAAAAACAATTTGTATGTGTCTAACTGGTTCAGTAGCTGTAATTTCTTCTCCTATAGTAGCCCGAGAACTTATGAGATTAGGTGCCGAAGTCATCTGTGTAATGTCTAAAGCAGCTACAGAATTGATCAATCCCTCTTTAATGGAATGGGCCACAGGTAATAAAGTAATCACAAAATTGACAGGAGCTGTTGAACATGTTTATTTAGCAGGGTATAGACCACAAAGTGTTGGAAAAGCAGATTTAATTTTAATATGTCCTGCTACTGCAAATACAATTTCAAAAATTGCGCATGGAATTGATGATACTCCTGTTACTACAGTCGCATCAACTGCATTTGGATCCTCCCTCCCAATTGTTATTGTACCAGCAATGCATGAGAGTATGTATAGACATCCTATCTTAGAGAAGAATGAACAACAATTACGGGAATGTGGGGTTGATATCTTAGGACCTAGAATTTCGGAAGGAAAAGCTAAGATTGCAAGAATTGATGATATTATTGATAGAGTCTTAGATTTATTAATTACCAATAAAGATTTAGAGGGAAAGAAAATACTTATAACAGCAGGGCCAACTAGAGAAGCTATAGATTCAGTTCGTTTCGTTTCAAACAAATCGTCAGGAAGAATGGGGATAGAATTAGCCAAAGAAGCTTCTGCTAGAGGCGCTGATATTTTGTTAATTGCTGGAGAATGCATGGTAAAACTTCCAGATTATATTAACACCAAACATGTTGTTTCTACCGATGATTTTATAAAAGCCGTTAAAGATGAAATTTCATATAATAATTATGATATTTTCATATCAGCAGCTGCCGTAAGTGATTATAAACCCACAGAATATATTGAGGGAAAAATATCCTCCGACAACGTAGAAGAATTACAGATTAATATGAAATTAACTCCGAAAATAATAAATGTTGCGAGAAAAAAAGATTATAATTTATTTATTGTCGCATTTAAAGCCGAAACAAATGTTTCTAAAAGTGAGTTGATTGAACGAGCATATAATAGACTTGTTAAATCTGAAGTTGACTTAATCGTGGCAAATGATATCGGTAGAGAGGATATTGGTTTCAACAGTAAATATAATGAAATATTCATTATTGATAAAAGAAAGCGTATCACTCATGTTGAGAGAAATACTAAACGATTTATTGCATCTAAAATCCTTGATACTGTTTTAGAGGTTTTTTAAAAAAAAAAACCTTAGAACAATCTTTTTGATAACATCTAAAAATTTTGTTTTAAAATTACTCCTAGAATTTATAAGATTAAGATTATAATTAACCCAATCAAAATATTTAAATAGTAATTTAATTACTGTAAAAAGTGTAGGATTTAATAATAATCATGCTAATAATATTAAAAGACTAAGATAATGGAGTATTGACTTTATATATAATTAAAATATAAAAAGAATTGTGAAAATTTATGTATAAATTTATTATTTATTTTAAGAATTATTTTAATAAAATAACAAAAAAGTGTATCTAAAATTTCATCTAAAGAAGAAAGTAAGATAAAGCAGGGTACAATCGCAGAATACATGCGAAAGAGAACTCAACTTGTAGGGTTTGAGTTTGGTTATTGGAAGCATGTGCAATATTGCAGTGAATTCCTTGATAATGCATTAGATGCCATTGAAAGTTTTCAATGGAAGGAGTTAATAAAACCAGACTCAAAAATCATGTTTTCATTAGATCAGGAATTATTTTTAGAAAAATTTTCTATTGTTGAAGCTGCGAAAGAAGAAAAGAAATCCCAACATTTAGATAATGAAGCAAAACATACCTTAATGCAGGAATTTGGGATTGAATCTATTGAATCCGGGGATTCTACTATACAGAAGGCAGAAATAAAAGAAGAAGAATCTGGAGAAATAAGCGATAAAGAAGAATTAGAAGTCGAGGAGGAAGTAAAAAGAATTATAGATGATATGCAAGAAATCATTAAACCTGTTGAATATATTATTGATGTAGAGCCAATAGTAATTGTTCGTATTAGAGAATATGAAGCTCCATCATTTCTAACTTCTGAAATCAGTCAGAAAAATATTATGAGTTACTCTTTTGAGATATTTGATAATGGAACAGGAATGTCAAAAATTGATTTAAGAAAGTTTGGTCGATATCTTGCCTCATCAAAATCTATGGAACTAAAACAAACTAGGGGTAGCCAAGGATTTGGGGCACCTAGTGCTTTTAGTGATGCTCAAAATACGACTGGGAAACCAGTTATTACCGTTTCAAAATCAATTGACAATATTTATGCTACTTGCGCAGAATTTTTCACTACTTCGAAAAATGAAAAAAAGTACTTAATCCATCCAACTGAAATTGATAGTCCCTTTTTACATGGTACTTATATCAAGTTGAATTATTTAAATGTAAGATATATTAGAGGTTATGCGGAAAAGTATATTGAAGAGACAGCATTTATGAATCCACATTTTACAATTATTTATATTGATCCTTTTGGAAAGGAAAAAATTTATCAAAGATTAGCTAATTCTTTCCCCCTCGAACCTAAATATGCCAAACCTCATCCTTCCTCGGTCAATATAGGAGATCTACAAGATTTAATAACAAAATCAGAGAATAAATCAATATCAGCATTTTTACAAGACAACTTTGTTAGGATGAGTACAAAAATATCTAAAGAAATTGTTGATATTGCCGAAAGAGATTTACAAGACAAATTGAACTTACTTATTCTAAAAAATGGATTTGTTAATTTACTAAAGAAAAAAACAGATCAAATATATTTTATGAGAGATGAAAAAAGGATATATGGGCGTTCTACTAAACCACGGGATAAATTAATAATTTATCAAGTTGCATCAGAAGAACTTAAAGAAAAATACTGGGATTTCTTTTCAAATTATAACAAATTAATTAGAGATTATGAAAAAATTAATAAAGATATTAAGAAATTAAATAGCAAAATTGCAAAAACTGAAACTCAAAAAGAAATTAAGGCTATTGGAAGAGAAATCAAAAAGTTTTTGAACAATATTAATGATATTAGAAAAGAAAAAGACAAGACTAAGGGAAATTTAAATAATCTATTTAAGGATGTTAAGGATGGATTGATTGAATTAAAAAAATTAAAGAATCGAACAGATTTTGAAGATTTAATTAATAAAGTTCAGATATCTAAGGTAAAACCTGCTGACATGACAAAAGATCAATTTAATTCTCTATTCCTTGCTTTTAAATCAATAAAATATATGGCTCCTCCAACAGACACAGCAATTCCAGTAGGTGAATCGATCTTAGAGAATACGTTAATTAAAGAAATCGGATTACGAATCTCAGATGATGTTGATGATTTTGATAAGCCTATCGACACTTTAAAAAAAACAACTGACTTATTATATGATGAAAAAAAGAGAATTTTGTTAGAAGAAGAGACAGAGCCTCATGACGATGCAATTGCTAATATTAAACTAGATTCAGAAGAGCTTATTAACTTAAGTTCTGAAATATTGGGAACTATTGATATTATCGATGAAAGTTTGAATC
>JAUWHL010000309.1 GCA_030605895.1 Promethearchaeota archaeon
ATTCTTTTATTAGTAATTTTGCTATATTCGATTATTGGAATTCCAATCTATAGTGAAGAAATTCTTGGAGTTCAATTTAACTATTTTGATATCTTCTCACATCTCAATTATGGCTTTTTCATCTTATTAATTAATCTAATCTTGGCTTTAATAGCCTATATTAAACATCCCATTCAATAGAAAGAGGTTAGTAAATGACAATAAAATCGGGAATTTTCGCTGGAATACTTTCGTTGATAATATGCTTTATAGCAGAAATACCCATTTATCCACCAGAGAATTTAATAATGAGTTTCAAGATCTTTTCTTCTGAAAATATAGATTTTTATTTTTGGGGTTATATTCTTAACGGTGGAACAACAATTACAACTTTTATTGGATTAATACCTGAAAGTTTTATTTCTCTTTGCATATGGCTTATGATTTTCTTTATAGGAGTCAGTTCCATAATGGCGTCAACAAAGAAAGCTAAATTTAATAATTCTTTGAAATTGTTTAAGATAAATATATTATTATCAAGTTTAATTTTGATAATTTTTGGCGTCATTATCTTGTTTTTAGTCTTAGTTAATATCGCCTTTTTTTTTAATGTGGTCGGCTTTGGCTACTATTTTACAATAATTATTTTAATATTGAATCTATTTGCGTTAAGGAGTTTAAAGAAAGAGTAGTTTTTCAAATAAAATCTTACATTCTTAGTTTGTTTATTCTAAAGAAAATCGTTTGAATCAAAACGATAGGCTGCTCGCGTTAATCCAACATAATTATCACTAATCTTATAATACATTTTATCATTTACAATTTTCTTCTGTAAATAATTATTTTTGATTGTGTGATTTAACGCACCAACCATCGTTCCTAAAGTTACTGGTCCAACGAATCCATGTTGTTTTTTTGTAACTCTTATTAATTCTAATTCAGAATGCCAATGACCATCAAGAAGTGCTATAAGTATTTCATTTTTTATTGGAGTTTTAATGTCTTTAATTTTGTTAAATAAATTAGAATAACTTGGTTTATAAAAACTATTTTTATCAAAATTTGCCATAATTTATAATCTCTTTAAAAGAAGTGTTTATGATATGTAAAATATTGAGCTTTTTTATTTAACAAAATGTATTATCTCAATGTTATTAGGATATTTCCAACGTATAAGAGAAAAGATAAAGAAGGTTTGGTGGGATCATTTAAAGAAGATTTGGAGGGATCCCTTCATTAAAATATTTTACTCGAGTAATCCAATTCTGGGAAAATTCAGGAATCATCGCCAAGATAGATCCACCAATCCATACAGAAAATGTACGTTCCATGGGAGCAATAATTCTTATTACTTGATTTTTCTTTCTTCTCGCTAACTCCAATTCTAATTCTTGATAGATCCGTGATTTTAAATTAGGGAACATAGATGAACCACCCGAAAGAAAAATATTATTTAATAAATCTGGACGAATATCTAAATCACAAGCTTCAATTACATCCATGATGGCTACGTGTAATGCATCTTCCTCTAATTCTGAAGTTGGTTTAAATAATATTTCAGGTACGATAAACCGTTCTTTATCGAGAGAGATAGTAGAACCATCAGGTAAAGAATATTCTTTTTTATACTGTTCGCTACGTTTTAGATCTTCTTTATAATCTAGCGAGACAAAGCAAGCCTTTTCCTTTAAAACCCTTACTAATTCTCTACGTATTGAAGAATCAACGGACCATCCGATAGATTCTAAGATTTGTTCCATATGACGGGTTAAAACTCTCCCCCCTGTATCTAAAATACGTACGGCATGTTCTAGTTTATATCCTTCATAAATAGGAACAATTCTCGTATTACTGTCTCCAATCTCTACAATTAATCCCGTTTGAAAACCCCCCGAATATAGAGTTAGCATTGAATCTAATACTGGATAAAACGACATGCACTGATACCGTTCTAAGAACAATTCAAATATTTTCTCTAAATCCTTATATGGAAATAACGGATGTACAGCAAATAATACATTAACAAGTGTAGGATCTACCCGTAAGGTGTAAAATATATATTCAATGATATGCTCAAAATGGGTCCAATCAACGACAATTCCTTTTTCAATTGGATGAGAAATTTTATATAATCCTATTGATTGAATTTCATCTCCTACATATATCTCATCTTCACGAGATTTTTTAGATTCGTAATTAACACTAACATTTTGATATTTTGGTTTCCCTACCATCGTTAGGAATACCTGCGATGGACTGTCCTCTCCTGCGAGTCCTATCTTTGAACTGAACTGCCCAATATCAAGAACAACTGTTAGGTTTCCCATACCTTTTTATGATTCAAATTTATTTTTTAGAATACTACTCGATTTAGTTATATCTAATATATTATTTTATTTATTAAAAAAATATACTTACTTTTACACTAATAGAATTTTTAATGGTGTATAAGTGGTTTCAGGCACAAAGGCCTCACCATAACCAGCAAAAATTTCATTTCCCCGTAATATAGCAGTATCCTCTGCCCAATCTAGAACACGTTCTAAAACTTCTTTTTGAGATGTATAAACTTGGTTAAAAATTTCCTTTTTCTCTTCCCAATAGTCTTCTATATTCACTATAACAAATACCGAACCCTCAATATATTGAAATTTACATGATGGAGATTCATAATAATAAACTCCTAAAGGCTTCCAACTCCTATTATGACCACCATATGCTTTTCCAGATGAACAGTGATAAATTGCTTCTCGAGTAATTAATGATAAATTCCTGTGAACCCTATGAAAATCTGTATAATGTGGAATAAGAATTATTTGGGGTTTGAAATTTCTTATCAGATTAGTAACTTGGGAGATTTTCTCTCTAGTTATTGTCAAATTTAAATAATTTAACTCAACAAATTCGCATTTTAATATTGATTTGATAATGGATAATTCTTTTTTTCTCTGTTTTAAAATATTTTCTTTAGCTTGCTCTCTTGCATAACCACCTGAGCCCGTTGTAGCAATAATAATATTAATTTCTGAACCAAGATTTAGATACTTTAAGATTGTTCCTCCGCATGATATTAGTTCATCATCAGGATGCCCCGCAAAAACCATTATTCTCTTTGGGACAATAACTGGAATACTATCCTCACAAATCAGATACGGATTTTCAGACATTAATATAAATTCTGTATCGAAAATTAAAAAACTTTTTTGATAGATTTAAGAAAAAGATTTGAAAACAGAATAAAAAATAAGTAGATTACTAATCAAAAAGAGTTTATAATAAAAATTGAGGCTTTTATTCTCCTCTCATAATTTTCTTCAAACGATTTAACTCATCTAACATTTCGTCACGAAGAGAACCTAAACCCCCACCTGCTTGAGAGGCTACTGCTGGTACTGCTGCACCCGGAGGGCTCGGAGGACTACCACCAGGTGGTCCAGGTCTCTTAGCAAATGCTGGGGGTGCTGCAGGTGGTCCACCACCAGGGGGTCCTGCTTTTTTAGGAGGTCCACCGCCAGCTGGAGGTAATTTTGGGGCTGGAGGTAAACTCGGTTTTTTAGGAGGTCCACCACCGGGAGGTGCCGTAGGAGGTCCTGCTTTTTTAGGAGGTCCACCACCGGGAGGTGCTGAAGGAGGTGCCGGAGCCGCAGGAATACCTGCTATCGGAGCTGCTGTGGGCGTAGCTGCAGGAGCAGCATCTCCACCACTACTTAATAAACTAAATAAAGTACTAGCTGCTACTGTTTTAGCTCCCTCGCTTGTTGGTGCTACTATTTTTTTAGAGGAAGTACTTACGGTTTGAACTTCTTCAACAACAGAAACTTCCTTCAAATCCTTCTGAGCTTTAGCTAAAGATTTGATAAAGTCATTTATCCCTTTAATAGTCTCATTTAGGTCATCGCCTAAATTAGTTAATCCTTTCTTCATAAAATTAATAACTCGTTCCATTTTTTTCTGTTCTTTCGAAACCACGTTCTACTCAATTCCTCTAATATTATTCAAAAATCGATTAAAAATAAAATTACTATTTATAATATTTATATTTTAATTATATTAATAAGTATATATAATTTTATTCCATTCTTACTCAACTCTATATACCGAAATATTACGTACAAATAAAAAAACGTTAATTATTAAAAAAACTAAACTAATAATATTATATAACATATTTCATTAGTAAGTTTAAAAATTTTAAAAAACTCTTTACACTATAATTAATTAAAAAGGTTTAGTAAAAAATGCCTAAGCGAGAACTCTTCATTAAACGGGTTTATGAAATTGTAAATGAGCTTAAAATCCCCCTTATTGACGAAAGGGTCTATGATAAGGTTACATTCAGTACGGGATCTGCTATTGCTTCTGTAATCTTCAAATTCGAGGAAGATGAATCAGTAATTCGGGGTTTCCTCGGTCTTGCTGAATATTTTCACACAGTTGTAATTAAGAAGAAGGATGAGTTCTACATTCCCCATGCTTCTATATTATTCAAATTGGAAAGCGCTTAAATTATATTTTTTTTACTTTTCTTTTATTCATGTGTTTTTTCTCTTATCCTTCTCCTTTAATGAGATATCTTTTTTAAATTAGATATATAATATTTGGAACTATTAATTATCTTTAACACTTCAGATTCAGGTACATCATACCAATTCCTATAAGCATCAGCAACAGCGAACCACATCGCATCTCTTATGTTTGGACAAAAAATTTTATCAATTTTAGGTTTAATTTTTTTAACAGTTCTTAAGGGTGCTGTTGGTACAGCAATAAAAATTTTTAAGGGATGATATTTTTTTAACATGCTTATTGCTGCTAACATAGTAAAGCCTGAAGCTAACCCGTCATCAAGAATAAAAATATATCTATTTTGAATTTTTTCCAGATAGAATTCTTCTAAATTTAACTCCTTATTATATAATTTTAATCTATCAGAAATTTCTTTCTTTGTCAAATTGATCGAATCATGGATTTCTTTCTTTGATAAGGTAAGTTGATTTAATAAAGGTTCATTAATCAGCACAGTTCCATCTGTTGTTACAGCTCCAAAACCTGCTTCTGTATTATAAGGAATCTTAATTTTCCGTACTATTAATATATCATAATTTAAATTGTATTTAGAACAAAATCCTTCTGTAACTGGCACACCACCATTAGGAATCGCAAAACAAAGAAATTGAGTAGGGCTTTCTAAAAGAAGATCTTTAATAACAAGTCCTCGATTTTTAACATATTCTGCCATAATCTCTCCCGCTTTAACTCTAGATTCATATCGTTTAAATTTCATTATTATTAATAATTAGGATAATAATGATTATAAAAATTATAGTCCTCGAAAAATGAGTGTAATTAAAAAAAATTGACCAATACTCATTTAATATAAATTTAAATAATTGAGGTAGGGTAATTAATATAATATTGTTATTCTAAAACCAATTTAAAAAACGGGTTGAAAAATATTTATTATGTGAAATAATGGCTTATAAGACTATTGTATTGAAACATAGAGAGGTAGAGATTTGAGATTATTCTATATATATTAGGTGCACCTAAATGCTTAAATGTAATAAAATATAATTAAGATATAAGAACAAATAGATTAATAAATTTTTAATAATTTCAGCAATACAATATTATAAAAAATGCTCGATAAAGATATATTAAAATCAACGGATTCTGATGAGGATGGTATATGGAAACTCAAGACTCTAAAAGTAAAATTGTTAAAGAAACCTTCCCATCAGAGATCGTCTCGATTGTTGGAGATCTCTTAGCAGGTATTGTTTTATCACTTTTAATTCTACCCTTTGAAAGTTTTATTGTTTTAATATTGATGATTCCCGCTCTCTTGTCTCTAAGAGGTAATTTAAGTGGGCCATTCATAGCAAGAACATCCCGAGATCTGGTTATTGGAGACTTTTCAAAGAGATCTTGGATCGAAAATGTTTTAGCAACATACATACTCTCTATCATCACAGCTATTTTTATAGGGATTTTATCTATTGTCTTGAATTTAACTCTTTTTAAATTAACAATTCTCTCTTTTCAATATTTTTTATCAATACCAATTATTTCAATTTTGTTAACATTATCAATTTCAATTCCTTGTTCTACAGGGCTAAATTATATCGCATTTAAAAGGGGTTTAAATCCGAATAATATTGTAAATCCTGTAATGACTGCGATTGATGATTTCTCTACGGTTTTTTGCTTTTTTTTAACGATTATAATGCTGGGGGTGCCTTAAATTAAATACACCATGAAAATAATTAAGGAATCAGTAATCATTGTAATTTTATCTTCCTTAATGGGTTTAATTTCAGGCACTCTTTTATCTTCAAACGAAGATATATTATATACAATTCCAATAATGCTTTTAATA
>JAUWHL010000079.1 GCA_030605895.1 Promethearchaeota archaeon
GGCTAATAACTTAGATCCAAAGACTGAAGTAATAGGATCTATTGATAACAGGGACGGCAAAATATTTTGTAGTATAAGTACTACAACTAAAGATTCATATATTAATCGATATCAACCAGGACTAAGTGATCCACCTAATTTATTCCTTAAAAATTGGAATTTAACACATGCTAGGATGGTTTTTGAAAACATAAAAGCTCTAAATTATACAAGAGATATTGAAACCAATCCGACAGAATTTATCATAAGTTATTCTGAAACTGATCCAATCTATGCATACCAGAAATTTTCGGTTGAAACAGATCAATATGTCAATAATGTAAGCATTTTTATTCAAGATGTGAATGATGAAGATCATTATTCGGAGGAGAATTCCTGGGAAGTTTCTATAGTTAATTGTTCAGATGACCCTCTTGGTACACCAAACTCAAATCAAACATTAGGGACATTAAGGAAACCTCATCCTATTGATATGGTAGCACACTGGGAAGTCTTTGACTTTAAAAATTCAGATAATGGCTCAATATTCTTAAATACATTAAAAACAAATTGTACAGATGTAGACGGTATTGAAAAATATTGGTTTGCAATTAAAATTAAAATACCTCCAAATGATTGGCGAACTGGTGGGGGTCCAAAATTCCTTTATTTCAATCCAGACGGTAGTGATCCTAATGATTTTGGTGAGGGAGAAACTTTTGCACAATCTCCTCAGTTCATAAATTTAAGCTATTTTACTGAAGATGTAATAGAAAATAATACCCTTATTGGTAATTATTTAGATGGAAATATCACTTCTTTCAGATATATTGATGTAAATAGATTTAGGGTTAATAGTACGCCAGTAGTTTCAATACAAACAATTGAATTAACAGTTAGATTTGAAATTGATAATTTAACAAACCCTGAATACACTTGGGCTGATTTGAAAAATATAAGAAATACAAACCCATTAGAATGGAGAAATATATTGAATAGTATAGTTTTTAGTATGAATTTTTCAATTGTTGAAAATATTAGTGATAATAGTCTTATTGATGAGGCATTCTTATTCCTCAAGGTTCCAGATAATGGAAAATGGGATCCAATTGACGAGTCAATTATAAATCTTACACGCCAAAATGAAACTTTGCAATGTTATGAAGCTATAGATCCTGGAGAAAAATTATGGTTCATCCAACATATGAACACAACAGCGAATGGGAATAATTCATTAAGATTTAAGTTTGAATATATTGGCAATGCTTTCCCAAATAATGACCCATTTAATTGTTCAATAAATTTATTCAATATTGAAATTGGAGAAATAGCAACAATTAAGACTATTCAAAAATATGATCCAATTGTTCATGACTTGCATTATTGTAATAATGTAACTTCATTGAATAGTACAATTAATACTTTCCCTGATGAGAGAATTGAATTCCTAAAGGAAAATGATGATAAATTCTTGGAAGTTGAGGGACATTCAGGTTCAGATACTACTATTATAGATTTTAAATTTAATGTATTAACAGATTTGGATAGCTCTTTATGGGATGTAGATGATCCATTTGAGTGGATATTTAATTTACCTAATCCTATCATACATCAAATTGATTTTCGAATTAGTTCCAACGTTAGCATTCAAGATACCTCAAATCTAACTCATGCAATGTTAGAAATATATAATGGTGGTGACTTTCCTCTACTTAATGAATATGAATGGATTCAATTTTCTGATAATAAAACTTTTGCAGATATAGGTGAAGATACTAAAATACTAAAATTTGATTCCTACTACACGTGGATTATAATGCATATGATTAATGAAAGTGAAGGTAATTCTCTTAGAGCACGACTCCGATTTATAGGAAATGGTACGTTTCCTAGAATAAATGTTTCAATTGATGAATTTACCTTAAATTTTCATATTCAAAACGCGATCTCTTCCGATATTGCTTCTAAGATTGGATTTGGAATTAATAGCAATAATTTAAAGCCTGCTGATATTCATTTAAAAAATTTTGGGACAGATGTCTCTGATAATGGTTTATGGGAAATGGATATTTATGATGGTGTTCCTACTCAAGGAGTTTATTATTTTGATGTAACATCGATTTGGCCAGAAATTATATTTGATGTAAGTGGGATTTATACAATAGAAAAATCTCAAAATTTTAATTGGGATTATATCTTAGATTATAATCTTCCTAAAATTCTCTGGAATGTGAGTTCTGATATATTATATGATACAGATGATAGTATTTTGCAGGATAGTCAAGGTTTGAAATTTAATGTCCCTTCAGATTGGCTATTAATGCAAATTTATAATTGTTCCGTCTCACCACATAATCCTAATGGTGGCTGGTATTCAACGACTCAATCTATCGGTAATTTCAATATAATAACGGTATATAATATTTCAGATGGAATTTGGAAAATAGGAATGAATTCATCAAAATCCACGCTTTTATTTGATGTAAATTCAACTAATACATATATTGATAAAATGATTAATGTTGATATTGAAATTAAGAATAAATATGGGGGAGCTGCATATTTTGAAATTTATAATTCAGAATCAGAACTCATTTATATTGAATCTGAAACACTTAATGCAACCATTTTAGAAAATTCAGTTTCATATAATTGGGATATTTTTTCAACTACCAAATTATCTGGAACATATCATTTAAAAGCCTATTGGATTTTTTCCAATGGTACTCATGCGTTTCTTGCGTTAAATACAACTGAAATAACTGTATCTAAGTATAATATAAATCTGGAAATCTTAAATATTGACGAATTATCTAAAACATTCATTTATGGTGATGATATCTTACTTAAAGGAAGTTTAAAAAATAATGAAACAGGTGCGATTATTGACGGAGAAACTATTATTGCTGAGATATATGATGAAAATTTAAATTTGATAGAAACTAAGAGTGATATTACTAATAATGAAGGAATAATCCAAATTGAATATACTTTACCAACTGGTTATAGTAAAGTATCTATTGGATTAGTATATAATGCGTCTGGTACGTATTATTCTACTGGACAAAGTGTACAAACTCTTGAAATAAACCAAATTTCACAAACAGATTACTATCTCAACATTTTCTTTAACCTCTTACCATATATAGGGGCTTTATTGGGAGTTTCAATAGCTTCTGTAGTTGCAGTAAAATATAGAAAAAGTAAATTAAGAAGATTCTGGGCAAGTGAAGCGATGATTTTAGACGATTTGCTAAAAACTTCTTATATTATGATTATTCATAAAGATGTTGGAGTCTCAATTTATGGTAAACAAATTTCTATAGATCTTGATGTTGACTTAATTTCTGGATTTTTACAAGCAATCTCAGCATTTAAAAGTGAAATCAAAAAGGAGGGTGCAATTCCTAGTGAAGGTAAAGGATTTGAAATGGATTATTATGATTTTAAAATAGTGATTACTGATGGGGATTTAGTTCGGGTAGCTTTAATATTAGAAGGTACTCCTTCTGAAAAACTAAAAGAAAGTCAGTGGTTATTCACAGAAGACTTTGAGAAGAGATTTATCACATTATTGAAGGATTTTACAGGTGATATTACACCTTTCAGAGAATCTGATGATCTAATTGAAAAACATTTCAATATTACCCTAGTTTATCCTCTTCAATTAGGAAAACATTATGGTGTTATGAAGTTTAAGGGATTAGAAAAAGCTCTTATAGAAGTTGCTGAACAAATTCAAAAAGAAAGGAAATTTTTCTTTACTTCAAGTCTATTGAATTTTGCTTTAGCCGGCAGAAAAGCATCAAGAGACGAAATAGTAAGTGCTATCATTGATTTGAAAAGAAAGAGTCTAATAATTCCAGCAAACATAGAATAACTATCAAAAAATAAATCTTTTTTTTTCTCCTTAATTATACATCTATAATTCAAATTAAATTTTAATAAAGGGAATTTGATATTAAAAAAAGCGACGTCCAAATCACCCTCAAACTAATATCAAGATTTATTAGAGGAGATACTGGTACTATATCTGAAGAATTACGTAAGAACATCAGTGTAATTCATTATTACAATGAAATTATAAGATTTTGGAATAAATTGAATTTTATTGTCAAAAAAACAATTAAAGACCCTAACTCTCTTGAAATTGAGAAAATTCCTCAATACTTATATATTACTTATAGAGTATTATGGGAGCATGCTTCTGAAAAACGTATTGCTACTGAGTTAGAAGTGATTGATAAAGAATTCTTAAAAAGAGTTAGGACTTTTTCTTGGGATAAAGCTCTCATTCATAAGGATGAGAAAGAACGCCTTAGCATTTTAGCAGCTATCCCTAGTTTCATGATTGATCATCTCCACCCAGTAATGAGTATTGATTTTCTTAGACGTAATTTTGCAATTATGAACGGATTACAAAACGAAATTGAAATTACAGTAAGAGTTAACAAACTTTCCATAAAACTAAGTTCCACAGATATTCCACAGCAAATCAAAGATAATTTCAAAAAGAATAAAATTGGTTATCGTAAAGATATTGATATTCCAGAACTTTTTTGGATACCTCTCTCCCAAAAAAAGCGAGTTATAAAAAGTTCTTTTTATCAAGATGGAAATCTAATTTTTCAAGACAAAGCTTCTGCAGCTGTAGTTCAAATATTATCACCTCAAAAAGAAGATAAAGTATGCGATATGTGCGCTGCTCCAGGAATAAAAACAAGTTTACTGGCACAATATATGAATAATGAAGGTTTCATTTTAGCAGGGGAATTTCTTACTCCACGTACAAAGATGATGAGATCATTGCTTAACTATTTAAAAGTTTTGAATGTACACATCATTAATACAGATAGTATAATTTTTCCCATCCGGTTTCAAAATTATTTTGATTATGTTTTACTAGATGCCCCTTGTACAGGTTCTGGAACCTTTTTAACAAATCCAGAATTAAAATGGCGCCAAAATGAAAGCTTCTTACACCAGAATGTTGTTTTACAAAAAAAATTACTTGAGAGTGCTCTAAATCTCTTAAAACCTAATGGAATTTTGGTATATTCTACATGCAGTTTTTATCCAGAGGAAGGGGAATTACAAATTCTAAATTTTATAGATCAACTTGAGCCTTTAGATTTGCCAAAGTGGTTTTCTCCGAGTTATAAAATTGAAAATAAATTAATTAAGGGAACAGGAAGGCTGTATCCCTCAGTTCATCATACTCAAGGATTTTTTATAGGAAAATTCAAAAAAAAAGGATAATTGCTCCCATTATGGTAAAAAGGAAATTTTGGACGGTAGGTCAGATTGATGCCACTGCTGTGCGAAGCCCACATGAGAAAGAACTTGAAGCTATTAGTAAGGCAAAAACCCCACTCTTTATAAATTTAGATATGGATCTCTTGAAAGATATCGTAAATAATGAACTTGGTGGTAAAATTGAAAATATTGGATTTAATGAGGATTGGACAATTAATATTGAAATGTTTCCAGAAGTAGATATTCATATGGCTTATTCATATTTTGGAGATGAGTTTGGTGATGGTATTGAAGCTGAATTCAAATTTTACTTTTCCGGAAAGCGAGTTTGCTGGGTTCCTGGAGAAGATAGCGCTACTTTTATTGATATTGTCATGGATTTCATCGAAAGATTATTGAAGAATAAAGAACCTTTTGAAAAAGAATATACTAAAAAGACAGAATTAATGGAAAAGATTTTAGTCCAAAGACAAGAACCATTTGACTTATTAAAAGAACAAGAAAAAGAGGGATTAGCAGATTTTATTGGTGCAAAAGTATGGAAAACTTCTACTGGTTGGAGGATAAAACGTGAAATTTTTCCACAGATGTTTATTGAAATAACATGGTCTAAAGAAAAAGGACTCGATATTTCATTTTCTGGAGATAAATTGAAAAATATGAGTAGCTACCACGCAGAATTTTTAGGTATCTTTATAATAAATCATATCCTTAGATACATTACAATTCAAAACGAAGAAAAACAACTTCCTGACATCTGTTATATTATGTTTTCGAGGTTCTTCACAAAAAATAAAGATTGGAACCACAGGAGAAGGTAAATATAAGTTGCTTTTTCTTTCTTAAAATCTCTAACTAATAAAGATAAGGATTTAATATGAAAAGTATTATAAAGTTGATTAAAATTGTCTAATTTCCTTGATTTCTAAATAAATTAAAAAAAATTAGTTAATAATAATTTTACGTCTTTTCGATATAATAGTAATTAGAATCACTGTAATTGTTATTAGGATAAAAGTATTACCAAATGGAATTTCGCGCTCACTATCACCATTATCGCCATTACCATTATCATCACCTCCATCATCGCCACCGTCATCACCACCGTTATCACTATCATCATCACCATTAGATTCATCATATTCTATAACCATTTCATGAATCAAAAAACTTCCAAGCTCAATAGTAAATTTTGTCAGAATTCCGTTGTTATTATATGTATACTTATAATTTGAACCTCCCATACTATTCACTAGAGTTAAAGTTGTGTTTGATATACTCATACTTGCAAATAATCCCCCATAAGTGGAATTAATGTATTCACCAATCAGCGTAAGATTTAATGGTGTAGGAATAACAAAAACCCAACCCCAAACAGTATTAATCCCGACTTGATATTCTATAATATCAAGAGTTTCGTTAAAAGTTAAAAATAATCCATTAATCGGAGTTGACCATGTATCTTCAGTACTATTATAGTAATCCAATAGCACATCCACATTTAGATATCCCCCCTTTCCATAAATATCTTGAACGGATAAATTAAATTTATCTCCTGTTGTGTAAGGTGCCCCAGTTGTATGTTTAGTTACAATCCATCTGTATTTATCATTAATATCTACTGATACTGTTGAATCTTTTATGGTAAACGCTCTAATTGTACTAGAAAATATCAATAAAGTCAGAATGATACCAATTATACTAGTTATGGTTTTTTTCTTTCTCATTTTTAACAATGATGTTTAAATTATATTTATTTAATAAGTATTTCAGATTTTTATATAAATCTATTTTTCAAATATAAAAAGTAGATAAAAAAAATGTTTGTTTAAGTAGTTGTCCAAAGTATCGATCTTCCCTTTTTCTCAGCCCGTCTAATTTTTTTTGAGTTTTCTAAATCTAACATAATTTTCCATATCTGGGAATTACTTAATTTAAAGTACCTCCTCAGTTCTGGAGTTGTCATTTTCGTACCATTCAGTAAATTTGGGATTAATCTTTTAATTTCATCACTAGTATTTTCTTCAGAGTCAACAGTATTTTCATCTTCTTCTATGTTTGCTTCCATTTCTGTAATTATTCTAGATGCGATTTTATTTAATTGTTTTATATTATTATCAATGAGATTCTTGGGTTTCATAAAAAGACAACATAATTCTAAATCCTTAGGAAACGCGACAATATAGAATTTATCATATAAAATTGCTCTAGGTTTCTTAACGGATTCATTTCCACCTCGAAAAGCCAAATAAAAATTCATCGCAAAATCGTCTAAATTTACACTTTTATTTGCCTGCGAAAAGTCTTTTTTCCATTTAAGAAACGGACCATCTATCATATCAAAACCAATTAATGCTGCTCCAATAATTTCATTTTCAGTAAAATTCATTCTTTTAATCTCCTCCTGATAGCTATTTTATTTAATTCTTTTTTAATAATA